>CAZONS010000050.1:0-15094 GCA_964581195.1 uncultured Thiobacillus sp.
GAACATGCCGAGATAGCTGGTGCCCTCGATCAGCACATTGAGCGCCACCACGCCGCCCGGGCGAACGTGCGCGATGATCTCGGCGAGGAGAGCCCGCGCGCGATCGCCGGGAAAGAACATCAACAGACCGATGGCCGCGACGCTGTCGTAATCCCGCGCGCACCTCCACCGCCCCAGATCGGTTTCATGCGCTTCGATCGGCAAGCCCAGGCAAGCCGCGGTCTCGCGCAGGCGGGCGATGCCGGTGGGGCTGCCATCCAGGGCGGTGACCCGGCAACCGGCGCGCGCGGCCTCGATCGCGAGGTTGCCCATGCCGCAGCCGAGATCGAGCATCTCGCCCGTCAGATAAGGCAGCGCCAGTCGCTCGAACGGATTCAGCTCGAATTCACCCGCGTTCAACTGACGCTGAAACTGGGATTCGAAAAAGCGGACGGATTCGGTGGGCATGGTGTTGGATTCCTAGGGCTCGATCAGCGGATCACACGATAGCGGGCCGCCCCAGCCAGCGCATCAGCCGCGCATGTCCGGATTCGTAGAAGGACAGCATGGCGGGAAGCCAGAGCAGGGCGAGGAAAGTGGTGAAGGCGAGGCCGAAGGTGATGCTGGTGGCCATCGGAATCAGGAATTGCGCCTGCAGCGAGGTTTCCATCATCAGGGTCGACAGACCGCCGATGGTGGTCAGCGAGGTCAGCAGGATGGCGCGCAGGCGCAGGCAGGCGGCGTTGACCAGGGCCTCGTTCACCGGCATGCCGCGCTCGCGCTGATGCCGGTAGAACTCGACCAGGACGATGGCATCGTTGACGACGATGCCGGACAGGCCGAACAGACCGAACATGGACAGGATGGTGAGATCGATGTCCATGATCCAGTGGCCGCAGATGGCGCCGACCAGGCCGAAGGGGATGGCCAGCATGATGATGACCGGCCAGCCGTAATGCCCGAATACCCAGGCGAGGACGATGTAGATCAGCGCCAGCCCGAGCATCAGGCCCGTCTTCATGTCCGCCATGGTCTCGCGCTGATCCGCGGCGCTGCCCTGGAAGGACCAGTGGAGCCCGTACTTGCGCTCCAGCGCCGGCATGGTCGTCTCGGCGAGGCCGCTCATGATTTCGTTGCTGTTGGCCACGGCGCCGTTGACCGCCGCGCTCACTTCGACCGCCAGTTGCGATTCCGCGTGGCGCAGCGCCTCGAAGCCCTGGCGCGTGTCCCAGCGCGCCACGGTGGCGAGCGGCACCCAGTCGCCGCTGGGCGTGCGCACGGTGAAACGGTCGAGCAGGCTGAGGTTGGCGCGTTCGGCTTCCGGCAGGCGCACCCGTACCTCCACCTCCTCCGGTCCGGCCTGAAACAATTGCACCAGCTTGCCGTCGAGCGCGGCGCGCAACTGCCGCGCGAGGTCGTCCAGGGTCAGGCCCAGCGCCTCGCCGGCCGGCGTCAGGTTGAACACCACCTGCTCGCGGCCGTAGGGCATGTCGTCCTCGATGCCGTAGACACCGGTGATCTGGCGCAGCGTCGCCTGCAGTTCCAGCGAGGCAAGCTTGAGGGTGTGCGCATCCTGGCCGGCCAGTCTGAGCATCAGGTCGCTCCCGGGCGGCCCCTGCTTGCGCGCCACCACGACGAAATTCTCCATGCCGGCCGGCACCCGGATGCGGGCCTGCCAGTCCTTGATGAAGACCTCGGTGCGGACGGAACGCTGTTCCGAAGGCGTCAGTTCGACGGTGATCGAACCGAACTGATCGCCCTGGCGCGGGTTCTGATCCCCGGCCAGGGCGCCGGCGCGGAACACCGCCTGTTGCACGACGCGCTCACCGTAGTCCTTTTCCGTGGCGTTCAGACTCTGCCGCAGCTGTTCCAGGAAGGCGTTGACCTGATCGCGCGAGGTGCCGCTGGCGAAGGTGGCGTTGGCATAGACGATGTGCGGCTCCGGGGTCGGGAAGAAGGTGAATTTCACCCGCCCCCCGGCCAGCAGGCCGATCGACAGGATCAGAATCACCACGCCGCTGGTGACGGTGAGGCCGCGATACGCCACCGCCGCCGTCACCGCCCGGCGGAAGGCGCCGTCGCGGAAGGCATCGAAAGTCGAATCCAGCCAGGCGCGCCAGGGATGTTTCCTGTGACCGACACCACGCACGAACACGTTGCGCAGATGCGCCGGGAGAATGAAGAAACACTCGATCAGGGAAGCGATCAGGACACAGATCATGACGAAGGGAATGTCGCCGAGGATCTTGCCCATGGGGCCGGACACCATCATCAGCGGCAGGAAGGCCGCCACCGTGGTCAGGCTGGACGCCACCACCGGCCAGAACATGCGACGGACACCTCCCTCGGAGGCGAAGACCGGGTCCTCGCCCATCTTGTGGTGCGCGTAGGCATCCTCGCCCACCACGATGGCATCGTCGACGATCACCCCGAGCGCCATGATCAACGCGAACAGACTGATCATGTTGATCGTGCCTCCGACCAGCCAGACCACGGCCAGGGTGGCGAGGAAGGCGGTGGGGATGCCCATCGCCACCCAGACGGTGACGCGCCCGTTGAGAAACAGCAGCAGAATGAAGACCACGATGATCAGGCCCATGGCGCCGTTGCTGACGAGCAGGCCGATGCGATCCTCGATCAGGGTCCAGAGTTCGTCGTAGACGGTGATCTGCACATTGGGCGGCAACTTCGGACGCGCGTCATCCAGCCAGGCGTTGAGGATTTTCGCGGCCTTCAGCGAGTTGCCCAGCTCGGCCCGCTTCAACAGCATTTCCACCGCCGGCTTGCCGTCCACTTCCAGGAACAGGCTGTTGTCACGCGGCCCCTGTGTGATCTCGGCCACCTGGCCGAGTTCGACGCGGGTGCCGGCTTCCGTGAGCAGCGGGAGGTTCTGGTAATCGCGCGGGTCGCGGCGCAGGTTGACGCCGCGCAGTTCGCGCTGCACCTCTCCGCTCGTCTCGCCGCCACCGAGCTTGCCGGCCGGCAGATCACGGTTGGTCTGCGCCAGGTGGCTGGCCACCTGGTCCAGGGTCATGCCCAGGCGTTCCAGTTCCCGCCCCGGCACGGTGATGGCGATCTCCTCGTCGGGCAGGCCGAGCAGGTCGATCTTGTCGATGCCGCGACCGAGCAGGTCCTGCTCGTAGCGGCGCGCGAGATGGCGCAATTCCGCCAGGCTGGCGCCCGTGAGCAGGACGCGGGCAATGGGTTCGTAGCGAATGACGCGGCTGACTTCCGGTGTCTCGGCGTCCTGCGGCAGATTGCGGAATTGGTCCACCGCCTGCTTCACCTCGTCCACGGCGGTGATCGGGTCGGTCCCCTCCTTGAATTCGATGGAAATGGAGGCGACCCCCTGGCTGGAGGTCGAGGTCAGGTGCTTGATCCCGGCCACGGTCTTCAGTTTCTGTTCCAGCGGCGTGCTGATGCCCTCCTCCACGTCCTCCGCCGCCGCGCCACGCCACTCCACCCGCACGTTGACGACGTCGAGATTGAAGGAGGGAAAGAACTGCACGTTGAGCCGGGACACGGCAAACAGACCGGCCAGCATGAGGATCAGCATGAACAGATTGGCCGCCACCGGATGGTGGACGAAGGTGCCGAGCAGATCCGTGCGCTTCATCTAGGCGCCCACAGTGGCCACGAAGCGCGTGACACGGCTCATTTCAGCACCTCCACCTTCAAGCCGCTGATCGCATTGGGCAAATGGGTGGCGAGCAGGCGGTCGCCCTGAGTGAGCAAGGGACTTTTCACCAGCAGACGCGGCGGCGCGCCGCCATCGTCACCCAGCACCGTCACGTCCAGGGCCTTCAGGCGCTCGCCCTCGATGCGATAGACCTGACGACCGCCGAACAGCGCCGCGTAGGGCACGGCGATGGCCTGCCCGACCGGCGCCCGCGCGACCTTCAGGCTGACCAGTTCCCCCACGCGCAGACTCGCGGAAGGCCGCGTCGCCACGAAGAAGGCATCGAGACCGCGCGCATCGGCGGCGGCGGCGGCGCGCGCCAGACGGAACTCCAGGGTTTCACCGGCCACCCGCGCGGTGGCCGGCGGGTGCGCGCCGCGGCGCAGCGCGGCGAGAAACTCGTCCTGCAGCGGGGCGGGCAGCTTGGCGCGAACTTCGAGCCCCGCCGCCGGGTAAAGGCTGATCAGAGACTGGCCGCCGCCCACCTGATCCCCCGCCGCCACTTCCACCTTGGCCACATAGCCCGCGAATGGCGCCACGACCCGGCCGCGGCGCAAGGCCAGCTCGGCCTGATCGAGGCTGGCGCGCGCCTGCGTCAGCCGCGCGCGCAGTTGCGCCAGACGCGCCTGGTGGTCGGAGACGGCCAGCTCGCGGCCACGCAGGGTGATGCGCTGCCGGGCCAGGTTCTGCCGGCTCTGCTCGACCGCGCTCTGGGAATAGAAATTCTCTCGACGCAGCTGTTCGAACCGGTCGACATCGGCGGCGGCGAAGTCGAGCAGCCTGCGCTCCTGTTCCAGGAGATCCAGATCCGCCTTGTGGCGCAACTCCTCGCTGGCGATGGCCGCTTCCAGTTCCGCCACGGCGCCACGCGCCTGCGCCACCTGGGGCTGGAAATCGCGCGGATCCAGTTCCAGCAGAAGCTGCCCGGGCACGATGGCCTGCCCTTCGCGCGCGGCCACCCGCAGCACGCGCCCCACCCCGGGCGCGGCGGCCCGGGTCTGTTCCGGGCTTTCCACCCGGCCATTCAACACGGTCACCGGGCTGAGCGACGCGGGCTCGACGACTATCGTCCTCACCCGCCACACCGGCTCCCGGGGCTCCGCCACGGGCGGCTTCGGTCGCGTCGCCTTGAGCGCGGTGAAGCCGCCGATACCCAGCGCCAGCAACACTATCGGCAGAAAGACCTTCTTCTTGTTCATCGCTCGGGCATGTCTGAAAGACCAGGGATCCTCTCCTCACCCTCGGTGAAGGAGGCGTTGCGGATATGTCAGTGCAATTGCGGGGGGCCCTGCTCGGCGGGGAAGCCGGTGCGCATTTCCTCGGCGGTGGCATCGCGCACGGAAACGACCGTGGCCGCGACGGTGGCGGTGTGCCCGGCGAGCGGATGATTGCCATCGAGGGTGATCTTGCCGTCGGCGATATTGATGACGCGGAAGGTCAGCTTCTCGCCGGCATCGTTCTGCAACTCGGCCTCGGCGCCGACATAGCGGATGGTCGGCGGCACATGGTCGATCTCGTCGACGATGATCAGGTTGGGGTCGCTCGGCCCGAAGCCTTCCTCGGGAGAAACCTGGGCTTCCACCTCGTCCCCGGGCTTGCACCCTTCCAGCGCCTGCTCAACGGCCGCGAACAGGCCGCTGCCGGCACCGTGGACGTAACCGGTGGGCATGTCCTGCTGGCCCATGATCTGGCCCGCATCGTTGAGGACCGAATAGGTGATGAAGACCACTTTGCCATGGCCGATGATGTCGTTACTCATGTGTTCTCCAGTTTGTGCCGGCTGGCGGCCGGCTGTATGAGGCGCCGGTGGCGCGTGCCGGGCGGCCGCTCCCGCCGCTCAGCGGGCGAGCGGCGCCACTTCAAGTTTCAGGATGGCTTCGAACGGCCCCTCGACTTCCCAGATGAAGGTGAGTTCCGCCGCCTGCATGATCTTTTCGAATCCGGCTTCCGATTGCGAGACGGTGTAGTGCGGCCGTGCCCTGACCCGGGCCGGGATGGAACTGCTCAGGCGGATGCCGCCGCCCAGATAGTGATCCTCCAGCGCCAGATCCGACAGTCCATCCCAGGCCAGCGGCTGGCCGAAGCCGCCGGCAATTTCCGGCTCGCCATTCGCGCCCTTCACCACATAGCGGCCGGCCGGCCCGTCGCAGCAAGGCATGGCGAGATTGAGGCGGGTGGACAGGCGGCCGCTGGCATTGGCCTTGAATGCCACCGAGAGCACGTTGTCGCGCAGGCTGTAGACCTTGGCCAGACGGGTTTCCCCGGCCTGCCCCATGCACAGCACGGCGCCGCCCTGAACGAAGGTGGTGGCGTATTCCACCGGCAGCTTCTGGCCGAGGTCGGTCCAGCTTTCCACGAACAGCCCGCGCGAGCGCGTGTCGGGAGTCAGATCCTCGGCCAGGATCTCGTGCTTGAAGCGCACCATGTCGTGCGCCGAGGCGATGCCCTCGCCTTCGTGCGCCCGCGCAGCCGCCGCGCCCTCCCGGGCCTTGTCGTGGTAGTGCTCCTGGTAGCGGCGCAGGGTGTCGCCAAAGTTCTGCCCGAGGCTGTAGCTGGACAGTTCGATCAGGGCCGCGTCCTTGTCCGGCCTCGCCACCGCCTGCAGCGCGAGGCTGCTCATGAAGATCTCCTCGCGTCCGTCGAGGTCGAGATCGCCGGTGGCGAACGAGGGACGCGGTTGCAGGCCGTCGAGGCGGCGCTCCAGCTGGATCATGGCATGCCACACCGCGCGTCGCAGGTGCGGCAGGTAGATGCCGCCAAACAGACCGTGCCAGTAGGCGTCGTTGGCCTGCGACTCGTGCAGGAGTTCGACCAGATCCTGGCGCACCAGCCCATCCGGCAGGGCGGCGAGACGCTCGGAGAGGCCGAGCATGCGCTTATGCGCCCAGTTGGCTTCCGGGTAGCGGGTGAGGAAGTTCTTCCAGATGCCGCCGCGGATGAAGGGACGGTCGCGCTCCAGCACACCCTCGTGCTGAGCCGCGTGCACCAGCTCCGAGTAGCGGCGGGCAGCGCTCGCCGGCAACGTCCACTCGCCCATCTCGCTGTAGGAAACGGTGGGCAGATAGACCACGCCGCGAGTGCGCGTTTCCCGGTGGTGGTCGCGGATATGGGCGCTGCGAATGGTCTGGGAGGCGAGCACGCCCTCGATGAACTGCTTCAGCCAGCCGCGCTCGTAGACCCAGTTGTAGGTCTCCGGCCAGATGCCGAACTTCTCGATGTCGTCGAAGTAGATCGCGGCGGCATCGCCGGTCTCGTCGGCCAGCGACTCGATATAGCCGACCGCCTCCTGCGCCGGCGAGAACGGCAGACGGTAGCGCAACGCCTCGGATATCGGATAGACGTCGATGCGGCGCCCGTCCTCCTCGGTGGTGTGATAGCCATTGAGTTGCGAGCGCTCGGCGCCGGCGCAGAGGAAATGGTAGTCGTCCACCATCACGTAGCGGATGCCGGAATCGGCCAGGGCGGGCACCACCGTGGCTTCCCAGACCCGCTCGGTCAGCCAGGCGCCGTCCGGGCGCTGGCCGAACACCTGCTCCAGGCGATCGGACATGGCGGCCAACTGGCTCATGCGGTCGCGATAGGGAATCACCGCCAGCACCGGCTCCATGTCGCCGGCACCGAAGAACTCCACCTGGCCGCGCTCGGCCATCTCGCGCAGCAAGGCCATGTCGTCGGGGTGATTCGTGAACAGCCATTCGAGCAGCCAGCCGGAGGAATGCAGCGCGAACCTGAAGTCCGGATAACCATGGACGGTTTCCAGGAAAGGCTTGTAGCAACGCTGGTGGGCATCCTCCATGACTTCCGGAAAGTTGCCGACGGGCTGGTGGGCGTGGACGCCGAAAAGGAGGCTGACGGTTCGGGACATGGTCAATCCAGGTATGCGTATGGGAGAGCGAGGGGCAGCGCGTCCATGTGGGCGGCTGTCCGAATCCGCTGAGCAGCCCGAAGCATATCAGCCTCCCCCCCTCCAGTGCGCGTCGGGACGCGCTCGCAAGCCACAGCCGGGCCGCCCCAGGGCGGTGCCCGCGCTACCCCGGGCGATCAGTTCTCGCCGGCGCCGCAGCCACCGGCCGTCACGATCACGGTCTTCGCGGTCTTGTAGAAACGGCCGGCGCTGCGCGCCATCACCCAGACGCTGGCCGTGCCGGCCAGCTTGATCCGCATCTCCAGCGCGGGCACCACTTCCGGCTCGATGTGGAATGCCGCGGCCAGAGGCTGCGGGTTTCTGTCCACGAACACGAACAGGGCATCGACCTCGGGCAGGGCGCAGGAAAAATTGATGAAGACGCTGGCGCCGTTCTCGGCGATGTCCGGCGCTTTCAGTCGGATGGCATCGGTCAGTTGCGGATGGCTCGACTGCAGGCTGCGCAGGCTTTGTCTGACGCGGCTCGACCTGCCATGGACCGCGGCCTGCGCGGGCCGCAACAGGCCGGCTGCCAGGGCGACGGCGACCGAGGCGGCGGACAGGGTCGCGCGCAGAAGGGCGCGGCGATGTTGATTCATTTCCAACTCCAGATCTGATTCATGACGACGGGTCCGGATCATCCCATGACGAGACTGGCGCCAGACCTTTGCCTGGGCGCGGCGGACAAATCAGTCACACGGAAGTTGCGTGACGGTTCATCCCCGCGCGGGGCCGCAAGCAACGCGGGGAAGGGCTATCATGCCGCGCATCCACTCACCGGGAACCCGCGCCATGAATCTGGAAAAAGTCGTGTTCGGTTTCTTCATCATCCTCGCCATGACCCTGAACTTCGGTTTCGTCATCGGAGAACTGGACAACAGCGAACACCATCACGTCTACGAGCTGTTCGCCGTGGTGGTGGTCAACCTGATCGCCACGGTGCTCAAGTTCGGCGAACGCACGCAGATCGGCGCCATCCACCTGGCCACCAGCTTCGTTGCCATCCTGCAACTGGGCGCGGCCGCCTGCGTCTGGGCCTACGCGGCGCACATGACGGAGACCGGCATGACGCCCTCGATCATGGCCAGCATCGTCTCTCTCGCCGCCGGCGCGCTGATGGCCAATGTGCTGTCGGTGATCATCCTGATCATCGAGACCGTGCTGTTCCACCGCTGACCGCGCGGCCTCCGGAGCGCCCGATGCATAGCGTGCTGTTCCTGGTACTGCGGCGGATGCGCCTGCCGCTGATCCTGCTCATCAGCAGTTATGCCATTTCCATCCTCGGCATGAGCCTGATGCCGGGAGTCGATGGCGACGGCAATCCGACGCCGGGGATGAGCGTGTTCCACGCCTTCTATTTCGTCAGCTACACCGCCACCACCATCGGCTTCGGCGAGATCCCCACCGTCTTCAGCGAAGCCCAGCGCGGCTGGGCGCTGGCCACCATCTACATGACCGTGCTGGTATGGCTGTACAGCATCGGGACGATCCTGGCGCTGTTGCAGGACCCGGCCTTCCAGCGGGTGATCAAGGCCACCGCCTTCGAGCACCGCGTGCGGCGCCTGCGCCAGCCCTTCTTCATCATCTGCGGCTGCGGCGAGACCGGCGCGCTGCTGATGCGCGCCCTGGATGGCCGCAACCAGCAGGCGGTGATCCTCGACATCGACCCGGAACGGATCAGCGAACTGGAACTCGGGCAATACCACCTGGACATCCCCGCCCTGACCGCGGATGCGCGCCTGCCGGAAAACCTGGAGGCGGCGGGATTGAACCACCCCTCCTGCGCCGGGGTGATCGCCCTCACCAACGATGACCAGGCCAACCTGTCGGTGGCGGTCACCTCGAAACTGTTGCGACCGGAACTGCCGGTACTGTGCCGCGCCGACGCCATGGAAACCGCCGGCAATATGGCCTCGTTCGGCACCAACGAAATCATCAACGCCTTTTCCGCCTTCGGCGAGCATCTCGGCATGGCGCTGCACAGCCCGGGCCACCACCTGCTGTATGACTGGCTGACCGACATCCCGGGCATGCCGCTGAGCGAACCCCTGCGCCCGCCTCGCGGCAAATGGGTCATCTGCGGCTATGGGCGCTTCGGCAAGGCCGTGGTGCGCAATCTGCGCAGGGAAAAGATCGAACTGGTCATCGTCGAGGCCGACCCCGAAAGCACCGAATGCCAGGACTGCATCACCGGAAGCGGCACCGAGGCCAACACCCTGATCGAAGCCGGCATCCGCGAAGCGGTGGGCATCGTCGCCGGCACCGACAACGATGTGAACAACCTGTCCATCGTCATGACCGCCCGCCAGATCAAGCCGGACCTGTTCATGGTGGTGCGCCAGAACCGGCACGCCAACGCCCCGCTGTTCAAGCAGTTCGGCGCCGAGGTGACCATGCAGTCCGCCGACATCGTGGCGCATGAATTCCTCTCCCTGCTCACCACCCCCCTGCTCTCCCGCTTCTTCGCCAGAAGCAAGGACCTCCCGAACGACTGGGCCAACGAATTGCTCGCGCGCGTCGCCGCCGTGGTGGGCGACACGGTACCCGAAGTCTGGGATGTCGAACTCAGTGTGGAAAACGCGGTAGCCATCCGCCAGGCCATGGACCTGGGCATGGAAATGACCCTGCGTGTATTGACCCTCGACCCTTCCGACCGGAATGCCGATTTGCCCTGCATCCCGCTGATGCTGGGCAATTCGGAAGCGCTGCTGCCGGATCTGGACACCCCGCTGTTCCCGGGCGACCGCATCCTGTTCTGCGGAGGCACGGGCGCGAAGGGACGCCAGGTCCTGGCCCTGCGCAACATCAAGGTGCTCGACTATCTCCTGACCGGCAGGGACAGTCCGGGAGGACTGATCTGGCAATGGCTGCGACAGGCGCCTGTCCATAGATAGGCGTCGCGGAGAGGGATGCGCGAGATCCTGGCGGTGATGTCGGGAAGCGCGGCCCATCCGGGTCGGACTGGGCAGTGCGGCACAGGAACATGCGCCACGTGGAATCAGGACGGCGTCGCAAGCCTTGCCTGGGAAATCTGGCGGAGACGCAGGGATTCGAACCCTGGATCCAGTTTTTGACCGGATGCACCCTTAGCAGGGGTGTGCCTTCGACCACTCGGCCACGTCTCCAAGCTTGTTTCGACCTCGGCCGAAAAAGCCGGGCAAGGATACCTGCGAGAGCCGCTCAGGGCAACGGCGGAAGGCCGGAAAATGGAGAAAAAACCCGCTTGCCAAGCTGACCGAGTCATGTTCTCTCGTCGGCGATTTCCGTCCCGCGCGAAAACATCGCGGCCTGGCCCAACGGGCGCCCATCCTGGCCGGTGAGATTCCACACCGTCGCCCCTTCGATCAGGAAGCGGCGCCCGCTGCTGGTGATGCGTATGCCACTGTAATCATCGACGAACCCTCGCGCCGCGACCCGCGCGAGCAATCGGGCACGCGCCTCGCGTGCCAGCGGTTCGGCGGAATACCGCGAGGGTAGCCCGACGATTTCGCTCCAGACCCTCTCGAAGCGCGTCTGTGCGGCCAGATTGGCATAGGTGAACAGAGGGTCGGGGGAGGTGTCGTGCGACAGCAGGACGAAGGGCGCGTGGTAGAGCGCCCGCGCCGCCTCGCGCGCGGCGAGGCCGGGGTCGACCAGATCACGGCCGGTCAGACCGTGGTAAGTGTCTATCAGCAGCGCCGCGTGCCGAGGCAGATAATCATTATCGGGACCGGGTTCGGGAAACATGGCGGGATGCCAGGAAAGGGATGAGCGCGCCCAGGAGCCAGCCGACCGCTCGCGAACGGATGGAGCGCGCCGCCGTGGCCGGCGCCGCGCTCGGGGCTGCCGTCAGGCGGCGGTCTTGTCCAGTTCGAAGGCCTGGTGCAGGGCGCGCACGGCGAGTTCCATGTATTTGTCTTCCACCACCACGGAAATCTTGATTTCGGAGGTGGAGATCATCTGCAGGTTGATGTTCTCGGCGGCCAGGGCGCGGAACATCTTGCTGGCGACGCCGGCGTGGGTGCGCATGCCGACGCCGACTATGGATACCTTGGCGATCTTGTCGTCACCGGCGATCTCATGCGCGCCGATTTCATCCTTGACCTGATTCAGCACCTCCATCGCCCGCTTGAACTCGCCACGATGGACGGTGAAGGTGAAATCGGTGGTGTTATTGGCGCCGACGTTCTGCACGATCATGTCGACGTCGATGTTGGCGTCGGCCACGGAGCCGAGGATGAGGGCGGCGACACCGGGTTTGTCGGGCACGCCCAGTACGGTGAGTTTGGCTTCGTCGCGGTTGAAGGCGATGCCGGAAATGATGGGTTCTTCCATGCTGTCATCCTCGAAGGTAATCAAGGTGCCCTCGCCATCTTCCTGGAAGCTGGAGAGCACGCGGAGTTTCACTTTGTATTTGCCGGCGAATTCCACCGAGCGGATCTGCAACACCTTGGAGCCCAGGCTGGCAAGTTCCAGCATTTCCTCGAAAGTGATGGTATCCAGCTTGCGGGCTTCCGGCACGATGCGCGGGTCGGTGGTGTAGACACCGTCGACATCGGTGTAGATCTGACATTCGTCGGCCTTCAGCGCCGCCGCCAGGGCGACGCCCGTGGTGTCGGAACCGCCGCGACCGAGAGTGGTGATGTTGCCGGCCTCGTCGACACCCTGGAATCCCGCCACCACGACCACATGGCCGCCGTCGAGATCGGCGCGTATGCGCTCTTCATCGATGGACAGGATGCGCGCCTTGGTGTGGGCGGCATCGGTGACGATGCGCACCTGCGCGCCGGTATAGCTTTTCGCCTTCAGGCCGAGATCCTTCAGCGCCATGGCCAGGAGCGCGATGGTGACCTGCTCGCCGGTGGACACCAGCACGTCCAGCTCGCGCGGATCCGGATCCTTCTGGATCTGCTGGGCCAGGGCGATGAGCCGATTGGTTTCGCCGGACATGGCGGACAGGACCACCACGACCTGATGCCCGAGCATCTTGAACTTGGCGACGCGCTCGGCGACGTTACGAATGCGCTCGATGGAGCCGACCGAGGTGCCGCCGTATTTCTGGACAATCAATGCCATGATTTGGGGGGGATTGCACGAAAAGCGCGAATCATACAGGAGCGAAGAACGGCACCGCCATATCGCGAGGGCGCCCGCCCCGTTCGGAAGTCCGGCGCCGGATGATTCATCCCGAACGCAGACACGGGCATTGAAACTCTTTCGCCCTGCCCTTAGTCTTAGCCTCGTTTTCAACCTGTGGGGACTCCACGATGCAAACTCGTTTCGACAATGTCATGCGCATGGATGGCGCCATCGCCGTCGAACAGACCAACAAGGTTCTGCGCAACACCTACATGATGCTGGGCCTGACCATGATCCCGACGGTGATCGGGGCGTATTTCGGCATGAGCCTGAATTTCGCCTGGGCCGCGCAGAGTCCATTCCTGTTCGCGATCGGGATGCTCGCCGTGATGTTCGGCCTGTTCTTCGCCATCAACGCCACCCGCGACAGCGGCCTGGGCGTGGTGCTGCTGCTGGTGCTGACGGGCTTCATGGGCCTGATGCTGGGACCGATCCTGCAAGTGGCCCTGAACCTGCGCAACGGCGCGGAGATCGTCGGTCTGGCGGCGGGGGGTACCGGCGCGATCTTCCTGACGCTGGCCGGCATCGCCACCACGACGAAGAAGGACTTCAGCTTCCTGGGCAAATTCCTGATGGTGGGCATCGTCCTGCTGATCCTGGCCAGCCTGGCGAATATCTTCTTCCAGATCCCCGCCCTGGCGTTGACCCTGTCGGCGGTCGCCGTCCTGCTGTTCTCAGGCTTCCTGCTCTATGACGTGAGCCGCGTGGTCAACGGCGGCGAGACCAACTACGTGATGGCGACCCTGGCCATCTACCTGGACATCTACAACATCTTTGTCAATCTGCTGCAATTGTTGATGGCCTTCATGGGCGAGCGTGATTGACGCGCGGCGTTCCCAACAAAAAAGGCGGCCGCGGCCGCCTTTTTTGTTGCCCCCCGATCACCGGGGTTGTTGCGGCATCGGCAGCGGGAACAGGGGTATCGGCTGCATGCCGTAGGGCATGGCCGGCTTCATGATGGCGCCCATCGCCGGGCCATAGGCCTGCGGGTTGGCCATCCCCCCCATCCAGGCGCCGTACCAGTTCGGATTGAGCGGCATCGTCGCCATGGACGTGGCACGCGAATCGAGCGGCGCCGAAGCCCAACGCAGATAGACATTGGGGTTCAGCGCATTCGCCGCCAGCGCCAGCAGTTTCGGGTCCAGCGGAGCCATCACCCAGCGCATCAGCTTGTTCGGGTCCGCCACCACAGTCTGGGTCGCGGCAAGGAACTGCGGATCCATCATGGCGCTGGTCCAGGCCGCGATGACCGTCGGGTCGAGGGCCCGGGCGAAATTGCCGTAGGCGCGCGGGTCCATCAGGCTGGCGGTGGATTGCATGTAGAGATTCGGCTCCATCATCGCCTTGGCCGCATCGAGCAGGAACTGCGGCTCCGACACCACGGACAGCGCCGCCAGGAATTTTTTCGGATCGGCCAGCATCTCCCCATTGCGCGTGAAATCGGCGAGATAGGCGATCCACTCCTGGGTGCCGCTCGGCATGGCGGCTTGACCGGCGGCGGGGGCGGCGGGGGCGTCAGCGGCGAAACAGCCGGCGCTGAATGCCGTCAGCGCGACGGCGAGGGATAGGCGGCGTGCTTTCATCCTGGTCTCCTGTTTTGAAAATAATTCAATATTAACAATTGCTTATGCACCAGTAGCGCACAGGCCGATTGTGCCGGGATTTCACCGGGAGATGTCGAAAATGCGCCGCCGGATGAAATCCAGCGCCCTCTCCAGGTTGGAAGCGGCCGCCGCGCTCAGATCCTCGCCCAATTCGAAGGAATGACCACGAATCGCCAGCACGAAAGCTGGCGGCGGCACGCCGAGCAGGCGTTCATAGGCATGCAGCACCGCCCCGGGCGAGAGTTCATGACTGCTGTAACTGGCATCCTCGACCGCGATCGCGGGCGTGAAGGTGAAGGGAACGGGTGCGTCGAGGCTGGCATCGACGAACACCACTTCCCGCCGCCCCTGAAGATCCAGGGCGTATTCCACCTGGAGCTGGAAATCGGTGAGCAATTCCACATCCGTCGGCGCCTCCGCTTCGAGACGCGCAATCAGCAGGGGCCCGAGCGCGTCGTCGCCCCGGCTGGGGTTGCCGATGCCGATGATCAGGAGCGGCGGCGCCACGCCGGTCGCGTTCATCCGATCAGCTCTACGAAGCAGGCGGGACGCCTGCGCCACGGGTTGTCAGCCGGTCGATCTCCCGTCCTTCCGCGTCCAGCAGTTCCAGTTGCAGAGGCATTTTGCCGAGTGCGTGGGTAGCGCAGGAGAGGCAGGGGTCGAAGGCGCGAACGGCGACCTCGATGTGGTTGAGCAGGCCCTCGGTCAACTTGCGGCCATCCAGGTACTGGCGCGCGACCTGGCGCACCGCCTCGTTCATGGCCTGGTTGTTGTGGGTGGTGGAGACGATCAGGTTGGCGCGGATCACCT
>CAZONS010000051.1:0-14943 GCA_964581195.1 uncultured Thiobacillus sp.
ATCTCCTGGTGGGGCAACATCCGCTTCGAGAAGTCGTTCACGCCGGAACTCTGCCGGCAACTGGCGGACAGTGGTTGCATCGCCGTCTCCGGCGGGCTGGAGGTCGCCTCGGACAGGCTGCTCAAGCTCATGCGGAAAGGGGTGTCGGTGGAGCAGGTGGCGCGGGTGACGCGCGCCTTCTCTGACGCCGGCATTCTGGTCCACGCCTATCTGATGTACGGCTTCCCGACCCAGACCGCGCAGGACACGGTGGATGCGCTGGAATACGTGCGGCAGCTGTTCGCGGCGGGCTGCGTTCAATCCGGCTTCTTCCATCGCTTCGTCTGCACCGCGCATGCCCCGGTCGGCCTGCAACCGGAGCAATACGGCATCCGCCTGCAACCCTCGCCCGCCGTCTCGTTCGCCCGCAACGACGTCGCCTTCATCGATCCGACCGGAGTGGATCATGACGCCCTCGGCGTCGCCCTGAACAAGGCGCTCTACAACTACATGCACGGCATCGGTCTCGATCAGGATGTGCGCGGCTGGTTCACGCAGCGGGTGCCGCGCAGTCGGGTGCCGCGACATTTCATCGCGCGCGCGCTCGGCTGAAGCGGGGTCATTCCGGGGGTACCCTCATCGCCGACGCGAGTTACGGAGCATCGAACATGGCCAATATCCTTCCCGACGGCTGGCGGGCGCTGCAGGTCACCGGCGCGGCGGCGCGCGAGATCGAGACCCTGGCGATCCTCGCCGAGGGCTTGCCGGCGGATTACACCGTCTATCACGCCGTGCACTGGACGCATCTGGAACACGGTTTCTCCGTCTATGGCGAAATCGATTTCGTGGTGGTCAATGCCGCCGGTGACCTGCTCTTGATCGAGCAGAAGAGCGGGTTTCTGATCGAGACGCCGGAGGGTCTGGTCAAGCGCTATGCGGAAAAGGAGAAACGCGTGCCGATGCAGCTGGCGCGCACCGTGTCCGCGCTGCGCGCCAAGCTGCATGCGCGCCCCGGCTGCCAGGCGGCGCGCGTCGACTACCTGCTGTATTGCCCGGATTACACGGTGCGCCAGGTGGAGACGGCCGGCATCGCGCCGCAACGCATCGTCGATGCGCGACGCAAGACGCAACTGGGCGGCATCATCCAGAGCATTCTTCCGGCCGGCGAACGCGCGCCCCAGGCCACCGAGGTGCATCGCTTCCTGCGTGGCGCGCTGCAACTGGAAACCGACGTCAGCGCCCTGGTCGGACGGGCCCGCGCCCTGGTCACCCGTGTGTCCGGCGGTCTCGCGCATTGGGCGCGACAACTCGAATTCACCCCGCATCGGCTGCGTGTGGTCGGTACCGCCGGTTCCGGCAAGACCCAGTTGGCGCTGGCCGAATACAGCGATGCCCTGGCGCGCGGCCAGCGGCCGCTCTACGTCTGCTTCAACCGGCCGCTGGCCGATCATTTCGCGGCCATCGCTCCGGCCGGCGGCTGGGTCGGCACCTTGCACATGCTGTGCGACCAGCGCCTGCGTGAACGGGGCGTGCTGCCCGACTTTTCCGCGCCCGGCGCCTTCGACCGCCTGATCGAGGACGCCGCCGGCCTACCGGTGGACGCGCGCTGGCAATTCGATTGCGTGATCGTCGACTAAGGGCAGGATTTCACCGAGGACTGGCTCGCCCAGATCACCCGGCTCGCCCTGCCGGACGCTCGGCTGCTCTGGCTGGAAGACCCGCTGCAGAATCTATACGGACGACCGCCGCTGGCGCTGGCTGGCTGGACGACCCTGCATGCGCGCGGCAATTACCGCAGCCCGCGTCCGGTGGTGCGTTTCCTCCAGTCGCTGCTGCCGGAAGACAGCGGGCTGGAGGCGGCGGGGCCGCTCGGCGAGGGCGGCCTGGAAGTCCTGGTGTACCGCGACGCGGCGGAGTTGAAGGAGCGGGTCAAGGAGGCGATCCGCCTGTGCTACGCGGCCGGCTACAAGCGCGACGACCTCGCGCTGCTGAGCTTCCGCGGGCGCGAGCAATCGCTGCTGTTTCCCTATACCCAGTTGGGGCCGCACACGCTGAGGACCTACACCGGCCAATATGATCTTCTCGGCCAGCCGCTGTTTTCCGAGGGGGACGTGTTGCTGGAGACGGTCTACCGTTTCAAGGGGCAGTCGGCGGCGGCGGTGGTGTTCGCGGAAATCGATTTCGATGATCTTGACGAAAAGGCGCTGCGCAAGCTGTTCGTCGGCGCCACCCGCGCGATGATGATGCTGGTGCTGGTGGTGTCGGAACGGGCGGCGGGGCGGTTGCTGGAGGCCCTGCCGTAAGACGCGGCTACTCTTCTGACGCCGCGATGGCCAGACGCTGGCGCTCGGCGAATTCCTCCGCGGAATGGAAGCCGCGCATCTTCAGGGTGTGGTTGCGCACCGCGACCTCGACCAGTACCGCCAGGTTGCGCCCCACGGCCACGGGGATACGCACTTCCGCGACCTCGATGCCGAGGATGATGCGGCTGCTGGCGGCCATGTTGAGGCGATCGACTTCCTGCCAGGGATTCTTTCCGTCATCCGCCGGGCTGAGCTGGATGATCAGCTTGAGGTTCTTGCGTGGCTTGACCGCGGTCTCGCCGAACAGGCGACGGATGTTGAGCACACCGAGACCGCGAACTTCCATGAAGTCCTGCAACAAGGTCGGACAGCGGCCTTCGAGGGTATCGGGGGACACCGCGAAGACTTCGAGGACATCATCCGCCACCAGGCGATGGCCACGGGTGATCAGTTCCAGCGCCAGTTCGCTCTTGCCCACGGCGGGGTCGCCGGTGATCATGACGCCGACGCCGGAGACCTCGAGAAATACGCCATGCAGGACGGTGGAGGGCGCCAGCGCCTGGGTCATGATGTGTGACAGAAGGCGCATCAAGGCCGGCCCCGGCTCGGGCGAGGTGAACAAGGGTGTGTTGCGGCTTTCCGCCGCCTCGATCACCTCGGGTGGCACCGATTCATCATTGGCGATGACCACGGCCGCCAGTTCGGTGGAGAACAGGTTGGCGATGGCGAGGGTCTGATCGGCGGGCGAAAGCCGTCGCAGATAATCCATTTCCGCGCAGCCCAGGACCTGGACCCGGTTGGGGTGGACGAAATCCAGGTGGCCCACCAAGGCCAGCGTGGGCTTTTGCACCGTATCCGAGTTGAGCATCCGGTCGCCGCCGCCACGGCCGGCGACCCAGGACAGACGCAGGCGCGCGCCGGCCTGGCTGAACAGCTCCGCGACCGAGATGTGGTGCTTGGTGACGAGTTCGTCGGGCTTGTCTAGGGTGTCCATTCGCTGATCAGACGGTGCAGGGACGCTGCGTCCGGGGCCGCGCGCAGCCTGGCGCGGAAGTCCTCGTCCGAGAACATGGCGGCCAGTTCGCCCAGGATCTGCAGGTGCACATCGGTGGCGGCGGCGGGGGCCAGGAGGACGAAGACGAGATCGACAGGCAGGCCATCCGGCGCGTCGAAATCGATGGGGGTCTTCAGACGCAGAAAGACGCAGGCGGTTTCCTGAAGATGCTTGATGCGGCCATGCGGGATCGCGATGCCGTAGCCCAGGGCCGTTGAGCCGAGCTTTTCACGGGAGAAGAGGCTTTCGAACACTTCGCTGGCGGGAACCGCCTGGCTGGCCTGGACCAGCTGCGCGGCCTGTTCGAACAGGCGTTTCTTGCTGGTGGTCTCACATTCGGCCTGGACATTGGCTGGCGTGAGGAGTGGGGTGATCAGGTTCATTTCAGGGCCTTGAGAGGCGCTGGCCTGGAAACGGGGCAGCCCCGTCCCCATGCCAGATGGTTTATTCGGCTTCGACGATCTGGCCTTTCACGCCGCCGGATTCGCGATGCACGTTGCCGGACTTTTCCTTGTGCTTGAGGATCTGTCGATCGAGCTTGTCCGCGAGGGAATCGAGGGCGGCGTACATGTCCGCATCGATCGATTCCACGTAGATGTCCTTGCCGGGTACATGGACGTTGGCCTCGGCCTTGTGCTGCAGCTTGTCCACAGACAGGATCACGGAAACGTCGATCACCTGGTCGAAATGGCGGGTGACTCGATCCATCTTCTCGCCCACGTAGCCCCTGATCGCGGGGGTGATGTCCAGGTGATGGCCGGTGATGGTGAGGTTCATGAAGTGCTCCTTTTTTAGGTTTCGCGGGTCACATGGACTTGCGTTGGTTGGCGGGAGGAATGTTCAGTAGCTCCCGATATTTGGCGACGGTGCGCCGGGCGACGACGAAGCCCTGCTTGCCCAGCAACTCGGATATGGCATTGTCCGAGAGCGGTTTCGCGCGGTTCTCCGCGTCGATGAACTGCTTGATCAGCGCGCGCATGGCGGTGCTGGAGGCGGCGCCACCTTCCTCGGTGGCCAGGGCGCTGCCGAAGAAATACTTGAATTCGAAGAGACCGCGCGGGGTCATCATGAATTTCTGGGTGGTCACGCGGGAAATGGTCGATTCATGGAGTTCAACGGTTTCCGCGATCTCCTTGAGCGTCAGTGGTCGCATGGCCACCTCGCCATGCTCGAAGAACATGCGCTGGCGATCGACGATGGCCTGGGAGACCTTGAGGATGGTTTCAAAACGCTGTTGCACGTTCTTGATCAGCCAGCGCGCTTCCTGCAACTGGGTGGACAGGGAGGCGCCGCCTTCGCGGTTGTTGCGCAGGATGCCGGCGTACATCTCGTTGATGCGCAGCTTGGGCACGGCATTCGGGTTGAGGCTGACCATCCACAGCCCCTTCACTTTCTTCACGAATACGTCCGGCACCACGTAGCGGGTGTCCGCCGGCGCATAAGCGGCCCCCGGGCGGGGCTCCAGCGAGGTGATGAGCTGACGCAGCTGCATGAACTGCTGCTCGTCGAGGCCCAGTATTTTTTTCAGCTTGCCGTATTCGCGGTCGGCCAGCAGGTTGAGGTGCTCGCGCACCAGGATCTTCGCGGCGGCGAGGTTCGGTGTGTCTTTCGGCAGCGTATCGAGCTGTAGCCACAGGCACTCGCCCAGGTCACGGGCGCCGACGCCGGTAGGCTCGAAGCTCTGCAGCAAGCGGAGCGCGGCATGCAATTCGACAGGGTCGATCTCCAGTTCTTCCGGCAGGAGTTCGCCCAGTTCCTCCAGCGAGGCGGTGAGATAGCCGTCGTCATCGAGCGCCTCGATCAGGAAGGAGATCAGCTGGCGGTCGCGCGTGGTCATCGGGGTCAGACCGAGCTGCTCCGCCAGGTGCAGACGCAGGCTGGTGGATTCCGCCTGCTGGAAGCCGTGCTCGTCATCCTCGTCGTCCGGCGCGGGGCCGACCGCGCGGTCTCCCCACGCCATCTCCTCGTAAACCTCGTCGCTCTCCTTGCGCGCCGCCTCTTCGGCTGGCGCCTCGCCGGTGGGGCCGTCGAAACTGTCCTCGCCATCCAGACGCTCCAGCAACGGATTGTCCTGCAGCATCTGCGAGATTTCCTGGCCGAGTTCCAGTGTCGACAACTGCAACAGCCGGATCGACTGCTGCAGTTGTGGCGTGAGGGTGAGCTGCTGGTGCAGCTTGAGCTGGAGGCTCTGCTTCATGTTTGAAGCGTTCGTCCGGTCAGGTCTGAATCGACGCCGTGCATCCGGCGGTCGGCAGAGGTTGATGCGTGGGAAATGAGGGGCGGCAAAGTCATGGCGGTTAGAGCCGGAAATGTTCGCCCAGGTACACCTGGCGAACGCTTTCATTGTAAATGATTTCGTCGGGCGTCCCCGAGGCCAGCACTTCGCCCTGATTGAGGATGTAGGCGCGGTCGCAGATATCCAGCGTTTCGCGCACATTGTGATCGGTGATCAGGACGCCGATGCCGCGGTCGGTGAGGAAGCGGACGATCTTCTGGATGTCGATCACGGAAATAGGGTCGATGCCGGCGAACGGTTCGTCCAGCAGCACGAAACGCGGCGAAGTGGCCAGCGCGCGCGCTATCTCCAATCGCCGCCGCTCGCCGCCGGACAGGCTGGCGGCGCCGGCGTCGCGCAGATGGGTCAGGTGGAGGTCCTCGAGCAACATCTCCAGGCGGTTCTCCAGCTCGGCGTCTTCCAGGTTCTTCAATTCCAGCATGGCGGCGATGTTTTCGGCCACGCTCATGCGGCGAAAGATGGAGGGCTCCTGCGGCAGGTAGGAGAGGCCCAGGCGCGCGCGACGGTAGACGGGAAGGTGGGTCAGGTCGGCGTCGTCCAGGCTGATGCGGCCGGCATCGGTGGCGATCAGGCCGACCATCATGTAGAAGCAGGTGGTCTTGCCGGCGCCATTGGGGCCGAGCAGGCCGACCACCTCGCCGCTGGCGACTTCGATCGAGGCGTCATTCACCACCAGGCGCGATTTGTAGCGCTTGGCCAGGTTTTCCGCCCGGAGGACTGTGCTGGGTAAAGTCACGCGTGACTCACGGTTTCAACGCAGTGGCCGGGTCGCTGGTCCTCGGCCGGATGACCGCGCGCACCCGGCCCGGCGCGCCACCGATGCTGCCTTGCGCCTGGAAATACTCGGTCTTGCCGTCATAGCTGATGAGATTGCCGCGAAGATCATCGTCGCCGCGCTTCAGGCGCGCCTGGCCGATCAGGTTCAATTTTTCGCCGGGGCCGTCGTATTCCAGGCGGTTGGCCCAACCCTCGGCATATTCTTCCTTGCCTTCGAGTTTCTGCCGGAAATACACCTGCTTGCCGGTGGCCTCGCCACTGGCGAAGCCCCGTTCGTCCTGGCGCACGTCGATCCGGTCGGCGGTGATCAGCAGCGTGCCCTGGCTGAGCACGACATGGCCCTCGTAGATGGCGAGCTTGCGGACATCGTCGACCCGGGCGGTGTCGGATTCGATATTGACGGGCTTGTTCTTGTCGGCCTTCTCCGCCCACGCGGGCAAGCCGAGCGAGAGGAGCAGGGCAAACAGGAGAGCGGTCTCAGTGTGCTTTTTCATAAATGCCTCGAACGCCGCCGGTAAGTTCCAGCCGCTGGTTGCGTTCATCCACGTAGAGCCCTCCAGCGTGGATGGCCGATTTGCCCTGACGCAGGGTGACGGGTTTGTCGCTGTTCAGTATGCCCGCGTCGGGCACCACGCGCAGATGTTCGCCCGTCAGGGTGAACGCCGATTGCGCGGGTGTGGCCCCACGGGTGGCGCGAGCATCGCCGAGGAAGTGAATGCTGTCGCGATCCCCGAAAATCAGGCCGCGCCGGGCGCTGACCTCGATGGGCGCCCGTTTCGTCGTGGTCAGGTTGAACAGGGGGTGATCCAGTTCGCTGGTGTCGTCGTCCATATAGTGCACCATGCGTTGCGCGGTGAGCAGGTGCCGCGGTCGGCCGTCGAGATCGAAGGTGCGTACCTTGAAATGCTCGACGATGTAGTCGGGCGCATGGGAGAAGCCCGCGTCGTCGGTTGGCGTCGGCGTCTTGGCCAGGTGGTTCAGCCAGGCGCTCATCAGCGCCAGCATGGCCGCCAGCGCCAGCGGCAACCATTGCACATGATGTCCGCCGGTCATCTGTCGTAGAGTGCCAGCTGCGCGTCCCAGGTGCCCTGGGCGCGCATGATCATTTCACAGGCTTCGCGCGCGGCGCCGCGACCGGCACTGGCGCGGGTGATGCAGTGGCTGCGCGCTTTCACCTCTTCGGGGGCGTCCGGGACAGTGATCGCCAGACCGCAGCGGCGCAATACCGGAAGATCGACCACGTCATCGCCCATGTAGGCAATCTGCTCGGGCGCCAGACTGACGCTGGCGAGCAACTTGTCGAAGGCCTCCAGCTTGTCGTCGGCGCCCTGGAACAGGTGCACGATACCCAGATTGCGCGCCCGGAACAGGACCACCTGCGAAGTGCGGCCGGTGATGATTCCCGTCTCCACGCCGGTGGCGCGCAGCATCTTGATGCCGTGACCGTCGCGCGAGTTGAAGGCCTTGTACTCCTGACCGTCGTCGCCGAAGAACAGGCTGCCGTCGGTCAGCACACCATCGACATCGAACACGATCATACGCACGGCACGCGCGCGTTCCTGAATGTCATCCCGGTTCATACCACGCCCGCTCGAAGTAGGTCATGCATGTTGAGTGCCCCGCTTATCTGCCCGGCGGCATTGACGGCAAGCAAGCCGTTGATCTTGAATTCTTCCATCATCCGCACCGCCTCCACCGCCAGGGCATCCTCGGCGATGGTGCGTGGGTCGCGTTTCATCACGTCCGCGATCGATGCGCTGCGCACGTCCACATCGTTGTCCAGCAGGCGGCGCAGGTCGCCATCGGTAAAGATGCCGAGCAGGCGACGGTCGTCATCGACGATCGCGGTCATGCCCAGACCCTTGCGGGTCATTTCCAGCAGCGCTTCCTTGAGGCTGGCGTCCAGTTTCACCACCGGCAGCCCCGCGTCCTTGTGCATCAGGTCGCGCACGTGCACCAGCAGGCGACGGCCAAGCGCGCCACCCGGGTGGGTGCGGGCGAAGTCCTCCGCCGTGAAGCCGCGGGCGTAGAGCACCGCCACCGCCAGCGCGTCGCCCAGCGCCAGCGCCGCCGTGGTGCTGGCGGTGGGCGCCAGATTCAACGGGCAGGCTTCCTGCGCGACGCTGGCGTCGAGATGGATGTCCGCCTCGCGCGCCAGGGTTGAGGCCGGATTGCCGGTCATGCTGATCAGGCGGGCGCCGCGCCGCTTGAGCAGGGGCACGATGGCGGCGATTTCCGCGCTTTCGCCTGAGTTGGACAGGGCGATGACCACGTCCTCGCCGGTGATCATGCCGAGGTCGCCATGGCTGGCCTCGGCCGGGTGCATGAAGAAGGCCGGGGTGCCGGTGCTGGCGAGTGTGGCCGCGATCTTGCCACCGATATGCCCGGACTTGCCCATGCCCGACACCACCACGCGCCCCTGACAGGAGAGCAGCAATGCAACCGCCTCGGGAAAGGCGTGATCCAGGCGATCCCGCAGTCGGTTGACGGCGCTGGCCTCGATTTCCAGCGTGCGCCGCGCGAGTGCGAGGATGTCGGCGGGGGAGGTGGTTGGAGATGTCATAATGGGCCGAGAGTATAGCCCCCTAGCCGTAGCACACTCCATGCCCAGTACCCTTGAGCTCACCCTGATTCTGCTTGCCAGCGGCGTTTTCGCCGTGGCCTGGCTGAAAGCGATCGGCATGCCGGCGTTGCTCGGTTACGTCCTGATCGGCGCCGCGATGGCCCCCTTCCTGCCGCGCCTCAGCCACGATTCCCCGGCCAGTCATCTGGCGGAATTTGGCGTGGTCTTCCTGATGTTCTCGATCGGTCTGGAGTTTTCCCTGTCTCACTTGAAGACCATGCGCCAGGCCGTTTTCGGCCTGGGGGGCATGCAGGTGGGGGTGACCATGTTCGTGGTGATGTCCTTGGGCATGCTGTTCTCCCTGCCCTGGGAGCAGGGACTGGCCCTCGGGGGTGTGCTGGCCATGTCTTCCACCGCCATCGTCAGCAAAATGCTGTCCGAGCGCGACGAACTGGGCAGCGAGCATGGTCGCCTGATCCTCGGCATCCTCCTGTTCCAGGATCTCGCCGTGGCGCCGCTCATCATCTTCGTCCCGGCCCTGGCGCAAAGCGCCGGGCTGGGCGAGGCGCTCCTCCACGCCAGTCTGAAGGCCGCCCTGGTGCTGGCCGTGATCCTGGTGCTCGGCCAAAGGCTGATGCGGCCCTGGTTCCACTGGATCGCCAAGGCCAAGTCCGCCGAGCTGTTCATGCTCAATGTTCTGTTGATCACCCTCGGTCTGGCCTACGTCACCGACCGGGCGGGGCTATCCCTGGCCCTCGGCGCCTTCCTGGCCGGTGTCCTGATCGCGGAAACCGAATACCGCTACCAGGTGGAGTCCGACATCCGCCCCTTCCGTGACGTGCTCATGGGCTTGTTCTTCGTCTCCATCGGCCTGATGCTCGACCTCGGCGTGGTGGCGCGGAACTGGGGACAGGTGCTGGGCATCATGCTGGCGGTGGTCGTCGGCAAACTGGTGCTGGTGACCTTGCTGACCCGCTTGTTCGTCAGTTCCTGGCCCGTCATCCTGCGGGTCGGCCTGGGGCTCGCGCAAGCCGGTGAATTTGGTTTCGTCCTGCTGGCGCTGACACTGGGCAATGGCCTCATTGAAACCGAGTTGCACCAGATCCTGCTTGCCGCGATGGTGCTCTCCATGCTGTTCGCGCCGCTCATCGTGCTGCTCGGGAACACGTTGGCGACTCGACTCGAGGGTGGCACCTGGATGGAGCAGGCGCGCGACGTGCATGAGATCGCCGCGCGCGCATTCGGCATCCAGAAACACGTCATCGTCTGCGGCTACGGCCGCAGTGGCCAGAGTCTGGCGCGTCTGCTCGAATCGGAAAACGTCCCCTTCATCGCCCTCGATGACGACCCGCGCCGGGTCCATGCCGCCGCCCAGGCGGGCGACCGGGTGGTATTCGGCGACGCCTCGCGCCCGGAAGTGCTCATGGCCGCCGGCGTGCATCGCGCCCGCGCGGTGGTGGTCAGCTTCGCCCACTCGCCTTCCGCGCACAAGGTGCTCGCCACCGTCCAGCAGTTGAAGCCGGATGCCCCGGTGATCGTACGCACCGTCGACGAGACCGATCTCGACGCCCTGCGCGTGGCCGGGGCCGCCGAAGTGGTCCCGGAAGTCATCGAAGGCGCACTCATGCTTGGCTCGCAAACCCTCCTCATGGCCGGCGTGCCGCTGGCGCGCGTGCTGAAACGCATCCGCCAGGTCCGCGAAGCCCGCTATGGCGCCATGCGCGGCTATTTCCGCGGCCTCACCGACGAACTCGACGACGAAACCGGCGGCGAACGCCTGGCCTCCATCCTGATCGACGCCCGCCTCGGCGATAAAGGCCTGTCGCTACGGGAACTCGACCTGGAAAGCCTCGGCGCCACCTTCGTCAATCTCCGCCGACGCGGCGCCAATGGCATGGAACATGGCCTCGATACCCGCCTGGAGGCTGGCGACATCCTGATCCTGCGCGGCGAACCCGAAGCCCTCGCGGCGGCGGAAATGCGCATGGCGGAAGGGTAGCGCTACAGGGGCCGAGGCCGTTCAATCGTGCTGACTGGAAAATGACAACGCCCCGGTTGAACCGGGGCGTTGTCAGCCAAGGCTGGAACGGTTTACTTCTTGCCGGCCTCCGGCTTGGCCGCGCCGGCGGTCAACTCGTCCTTCAGCTTGGCGACGCTGGCCTTGCCGAAACCTTTCACCTCGGTCAGGGCCTCGATGCTCTTGAATGGCCCATTTTTCTCGCGGTGAGTGACGATGGCCTTGGCCTTCGAGGGGCCGATGCCTTTCACCGCTTCCAACTCTGACTGCGTGGCGGTATTGATATCCACTGCGGCCAGCGCGGAAACAGAAAACAACAATGCAGCGAACAGACTCCCAAACCATTTCTTCATGATGACCTCCGTGTCATTTGATCGCGCCGGGGATCGGCGCGGTAGAAATCTACTACGGAGGCAACAAAAAGAAAATGGGCGTGGCGCATGTCGCGCCCGTTTCAACCCGACGTAGGGTGGAAAAGCGGCTTAATCGCGCCTTCCACCGGGTTTTTTCGGAAGGCGCCGGCATGAAGACGCCGGCTTTTCCGACCTACGCGTTTAATCGTGGTCTGGCCCCAATGGCACTAAGTTAAGGTCGGCGCGCGCTTTTCCCCCTTCTCCTGCGGGCTGGAGAAGGGCGGGGGATGAGGGGGCATGGATAGCGCGCCTCCTCTGCCAACGCCCTCACCCCAACCCTCTCCCGCCAGAGGGAGAGGGAGCCGATCGGTGCCAATGCTGGCCTCGGCGGCTTAACTTAGTGCCATGGGGGTGTTCGGATGCTTAACTTAGCGCCATGGTGGTCTGGCCCCGGTTCCTCAGATTTCAGATGAAACAAGGGCTCAGAAAAATTGCTTGGCGAAGTTGGCGACAGCGAGCGCCAAAAGCACCGCAAGCATCCATTTAACCAATGCCAGCTCCCCGGTCACACGCGCATCCAGTTTGCCAAAATCAGTTTTGATTTCCGCAACCGCGAGGTCAAGGTCAACTTTTGTAACTAATGCGCTATCGGTAATCGCATCCCGGAACGCGGAAGACATCGCCTCGGCTTGTCGCTCTTCAAACCCCGCATCACGAAGCGTTCGAATGAATTTATGTGTATCAAAGGTGATTGTCGACATGAGATCAACCTGCTAACCGAACCCGCTCAATCTAGCATCCAGGCTGTTTGCCAGCAACAAAACAAAACGGGCGCGGCTTGCGCCGCGCCCGTTTCAACAGACGTTCAGATCAGGCTTGGGGCCGGATTAGAAGCTGTGGTTCACGCCCATGGTGAAGATGTCGGCATCGGTACCACCGTTGCCGTAGTTCTCGATGTCGTAGGCGGCGTAAACGCTGGTGCGCTTGGACAGATTGTAGATGGCGCCCAGGGTGGTGCGGTTCAGGTCGGCAGCGCTGGTCTGCTTGTCCTTGAACATGCCGTACTGGCCAGCCAGGGTGATGGGGCCCATGGCGTAGGTGACGGAAGCCAGGTGAGCGGTGTCGGTCTCGGAGGTGGCGGCATAGCCATCCTTGGAACGCTCGTAGGTGTAGCCCAGGCCGATGTCGCCCATCTTGTAGCCGATGTTGAACTTGGTGGCGTTCTTGTCGTTGGCGCCGGCGCCGACTTCCTTGTCGAAGTTCTCATAGCCCAGGGAGACCTTCAGGGGGCCGTTGGCATACACGCCGACCAGGGAGTAGGCATCCATCAGGCCGTTGGCGGTGTTGGTGGTGCCTTCGCCCGGAACGGTCGCAACGGCGAAGTGGAAGCCGCTGAAGTCGGGAGAAACATAAGCGATGGTGCCGGAGACACGGTTATCGAAGCCGTTGCGGCCGATGATACCGGAGGTGTTCTTCTGGGAGTCAGCGGAGGTGTCGCCGAACACGTCAGCGGAACCACCCATCTTGTAGGGGGTGTCATGACGGCCGATGATCACGGTACCGAAGCCACCGGCAACGCCGATGAAGGTGTTGCGCAGGCCAGAACCACCGAAGGCGGTGCCGCCAACCAGGGGAGAGGAGGTGGCGTCGAGTTGCTGCTCGATCTGCCACACGGCCTTCAGGCCACCGCCCAGGTCCTCGGAACCCTTGATGCCGAAGCGGGAGGTCTGGTCGTTGATGGTCCAGTTGTCACCGGTGGCGGCATCGGTGTTGTAGCTATCCAGGGAGAAACGCAGAACACCATACACGTCCACATTGGAGGTGGCGGCGAAAGCGGGAGCGGCAACGGCGCCAGCAACAGCCAGAGCGATCAGAGACTTTTTCATGTGTGAAACTCCTATCAGGTTTGTGAAACGCTTCTGCCCTTTGCGGCGGCCTGGTTTCCCTTGCCTCCGCCCTTCTCAACCTTGAGATGGGGGCTTGAAAAACCTCTCGCGCGAGAAGTTGGATCGCATTCTGCGCAGCTCTTAACAAGAGGCGCAAATCCGGTTTCACTTTTCAAGTAATTTCTCAAGAGTGGTGTGGCGGGCCTGCAACAGGGGGTGGGGAGAGGGTGAAATATTTTTCGGGTGGGGGCTTGCGCGGCGGAAAAAGGGCGGGTTCGAGGTCATGCGCGCAGGCCAGTAACACCCGACATCCTGGCGTGGGCGCTTTCCGAACGGCTTGGCGGCGTGCGCGATCACCGCACTTTTCGGCCCGCCTTGAACCGCGAACAGTCTCGCCAGCCGCGTAGCCCGGATGCAGTCCACGCGCCGCCGTTTACCCGGGCGCCGAGGGTGGCCGGGCGGCATCCGGGAGATTGCCGATGTGCTCAGGCGTGCCTAATTCCCGGATTCCGCTATTGCTGCATCCGGGCTACGCGGGCTGTCCCATCGTCCTGGGCGACAGACCCATGAAGGCCGATGTAGTCGTAGGATGGGCTTCCGACAGGATCGGCGGTGGGTGCGATGCGGTCGTTTACCCCGCTCGTTGTTGATGGTTGTGTGGGGATCGGGGTCGCTGGACGCTGGGGCGTCCAGGATGGGGTTCCCACGCTGGAGCGTGGGAACCCGCGTAAAAAACAGTTTCGGGAGGGGGGCTTGTATCTGGGGCGGGGGCACCCCCGGCTTTTTAGGGGCTTCTGTCTTTGATGCTAGACTGACCTGTCCCTAAAACGCCAAGGGTTGTCCAATGGAATTAGAGATTTACGAAGCGCTGACGGCGGCCAATGTGCCGAACGACAAGGCCCGCGCGGTCGCCGAGTCGATCAACAAGGAAATTGACCGGCGATACGAGTTGCACGCGCGACAACGGGCGACACGTGGCGATATTTCAGAACTGCGACAACAGTCGGCGGAAATGGAAGCGCGCCTGCTGAAGGCGATCAACGACTCTCAGCGATGGACGATGGGCGCGGTGTTCGCGGGTATGGCTTCCGTGGCGGCGATTGTGAAGCTGTTTTGATCGACGGGGTGTATCCGGTAGACATGTAGGGGGGTTATGCGGCTCCCGGGTTCCGCCGCGCCGCATCCGGGCGGTGGCACTGTTTAAGCCGATGCGGTTGGTGTTTGGATTCCTGGACGCTGGAGCGTCCAGGAGGGGGTTTCCACGCTGGAGCGTGGGAATCAGGTGGAAAGTTTCTGGTGGGGGTTGCGCGGGGGGTGAAGCGTGGGGCGTTCTGTCAGCATCCTACCGGGCTGCAGCGCTACATCCTCGTAGAGGTTGTCCAGGCAAAACGAAATCGGGCGGCCGGCGCAGCTGAGGTTGAGGATGTCCATTTCCCCCAGCGTGCCCTGACGCCAGATGCCATCCTTGCCGCGCAGGAAGTATTCGACCTGGCGGCGGTCGGATTCGACCAGAAGGTAGGCCACGAGGCTGGGCAGAGCTTGCGGTAGGCCAGCAGCTTTTCACGGCGGTCGATGACGGCGGTGCTGGGGGAAATGACTTCGACCACGCTGCAGGGACGGGTGACGTAATGGGTGTTGGCCTCGTCTTCGCCGCATACCGGCATGGCGTCGGGATAGTAGAAGCTGTTCTGTTCGGCGATGTGGAGCTTGACGTC
>CAZONS010000052.1:0-14870 GCA_964581195.1 uncultured Thiobacillus sp.
GCTCCAAAGGGGTGCCTGGGCCGGCGGTAACGGTACGTTGTAGGTCAGGTTGCGGAAATAAACGGGGTCAGACCACGTTTACCCTGGCATAGCTTGTCAGTTGTTCTTGAAGGCGTCCTTCCAGCGTTTTGGCGTCGAGGATGTTGTTGGCCCAGTGTTCGAGTTGTTCGAGCGTGGCAGCCCGTAGGGCGGAAAAGCGGCTCTATCGCGCCTTCCGCCCGATGTTGAGGTGGCTGTCGGCAAGGCGCATCCGGTGAAATGAGGGTGCATCCGCCGGAAGGCGCCTGTCGGCTTTTCCGCTCTACAACGCTGATTTCTTCCAGACATCCAGTTCCTCAAACCGAGCCATGGCGACTTGAACCTTGGGCCTCGAATTCAGGCCGGTTCCGTCACGCTGGAAACTTCGTATAACCTGGCAGGCGAGAGTTCCAGCCCATTTGGCCAGCAAAGGGCACCCGCATCGACGAACAGGCGCTTGAAGAACTCTTCGCTTCGCAGGGCCTCTACCAGTGAACCATCGCGGTTCAGCAAACTTCTACCGTCAAAAACCGCTTCTTTTCCGTCAGAAAAATCAAGTGCCACTTGATATTCGCCCAGATAGCGAGCTGCCAATATCTTAATCATCCTGATCTGCTCCTGATATACGCTCAAGCGGTTCCAGTCTTTGGGCTCGTGCCCAGTTCGCCATCAATTCTTCCTGATGGCGCAGGCACCACTCCTTGACAAGAGCCGCTGCTTTCCTTGGTAGCCGCCCTTCACTGATCTCGCCAGTACGAATTTCTACAAAGGCCTCAAATCCTTGATATTCCACATGAACGTGAGGTGGCGGGTGATCGTCGTGCCACATTCGTACGATGATGCCGAAAAATACAGACAGAATAGGCATTGGTTATTCGTGGTAATCCATAGTCTTGTAGCCGTGTTTCTTCACCAGTTCGTCGCGTTCGGCGGATTTGAGGTCTTCGCGCACCATTTCAGCCACCAGTTCGTCGAAAGTGATTTTCGGCGTCCAGCCGAGTTTGGCCTTGGCCTTGGCCGGGTCGCCGAGCAGGGTTTCGACTTCCGTGGGGCGGAAGTAACGGGGGTCGACGGCGACGATGACCTTGCCGGCGGCATCGAGGCCCTTCTCTTCCACGCCCTGCCCTTCCCAGCGAATCTGCATGCCCAGTTCCTTGGCGGCGGCGTTGACGAAGTCGCGCACGCTGTATTGCACGCCGGTGGCGATGACGAAGTCCTCGGGCTTGTCCTGCTGCAGCATCAGCCATTGCATCTCGACGTAGTCCTTGGCGTGGCCCCAGTCGCGTTTGGCGTCCATGTTGCCGAGGAACAGGCAGTCCTGCAGGCCGAGCTTGATGCGGGCCAGGGCGCGGGTGATCTTGCGGGTGACGAAGGTCTCACCGCGGATCGGGCTTTCATGGTTGAACAGGATGCCATTGCAGGCATACATGCCGTAGGCCTCGCGGTAGTTGACGGTGATCCAGTAGGCGTACAGCTTGGCGCAGGCGTAGGGGCTGCGCGGGTAGAAGGGGGTGGTTTCCTTCTGCGGGATTTCCTGGACCAGGCCGAACAGTTCGGAGGTGCTGGCCTGGTAGAAGCGAGTCTTCTTTTCCAGGCCGAGGATGCGGATGGCTTCGAGGATGCGCAGGGAGCCCAAGGCGTCGGAGTTGGCGGTGTATTCGGGTTCTTCGAAGCTGACGGCGACGTGGCTTTGCGCGGCGAGGTTGTAGATCTCGTCGGGCTGCACCTGCTGGATGATGCGAATGAGGCTGGAGCTGTCGGTGAGGTCGCCGTGGTGGAGGATGAACTTGCGCCCGGTCTCGTGCGGGTCCTGGTAGAGGTGGTCGATGCGGTCGGTGTTGAACAGCGAGGTGCGGCGCTTGATGCCATGCACTTCGTAGCCCTTGTTGAGCAGGAATTCAGCCAGATAGGCGCCGTCCTGGCCGGTGACGCCGGTGATGAGGGCTTTCTTTGCGGGTGTCGTCATGGTGTGTGCGTGTTGAGTTGATCTCGGGTGCATGGCATGCGGGGCTGCGTATTGTCCCTCTCTTGGCCGAACCGTGGTAATCGATCATGTGTTTTTGGTGATTTGACCCACGGCCGTCAGGCAGGCGCCGACGTGCCTTGTGGGTCGGGTTGCGGCTTCATCGCTACCTGACGGCCCACCCTCTGATCAGACCTCCGCCTGGCCTCACGGCACGATCACATCCATTGTTGGATGCCGTTGCCGAAGCGCGCCCGCGAGGGTCTGCTTGGCCGCCTCATCGCCGTGAACCAGGCGCACCTGCCCGGGTTTGACGCGCATGCGGCCGATGAAATTGAGCAGGTCCTTCTGGTCGGCGTGGGCGGAGTAGCCTCCCAGGGTGTGGATGCCGGCGCGGATGTCGAGGCGCTGACCATCGAGGAGGACGTAACCGCCTTGCGGGCCATATTTCTGGATGTCCCGGCCTGGGGTGCCGGCGGCCTGATAGCCGACGAAGAGGACATCATGCCGGGGGTCGCCGAGCATGGCCTTGAGGTAGTTGACGATGCGCCCGCCGCTGCACATGCCGCTGGCGGCGATGACGATGGCGGGACGGGCGGTGCGGACCAGATAGTCCACTGTCCGCAGGTGGGTGGCGTGGTCGTCGATGGTGGTGAGTTGTTCGAATGCCAGCGGGTGGCGGCCGGCGGCGAGCTTGCGCCGGGCTTCGCTGTCCCAGTGCTCGCGCAGTTGCGCGTAGCCGGCGGTGAAATCCGCCGCCAGCGGCGAGTCGATGATGATGTCGAGGTCTTCCCAGTTGACGCCGGGCGCGGCCGGCCGCTGGCGATTGCGGTGGATGATTTCTTCCAGTTCGTAGAGCAGTTCCTGGGTGCGTCCGATGCTGAAGGCGGGAATGAGCACGCTGCCCTTGTTGCCGAAGGCGTGCTCGCATACGGCTTGCAGGCGCTGGTGCCGCTCCTTGCGGCTTTCGTGGAGGCGATCGCCATAGGTGCTTTCCATGACGACGACATCGGCGCCATAGGGGGATTTCGGCGCCGGCAGCAGCGGCGTGTAGGGCGCGCCCAGATCGCCGGAGAAGACGATGCGGTGCTTGTCCCGCCCCTGCTTCAATTCGAGTTCAACCCAGGCGGAGCCGAGAATGTGGCCCGCGGGCGCGAGTTTGACCCGCAGCGCGCCATCTACGACGGAGTGCCACGCTTTGTAGGCCAGGGCGACGATCTGCTGGCGGATCTGCGCGAGGAAGCGGTCGATGAGCGCCTGGTCACGGGTGAAGCCGACCTTGAGAGCGTCTTCCAGAACCAGCGGCAGCAACTGCGCGGAAGCCTGGCTGCAGAGGATCGGCCCGCGAAAGCCGGCCGCCAGAAGATAGGGAATGCGGCCGACATGGTCGATGTGAACGTGGGTGACGATGAGCGCGCGAACCTTGTCGATGGGGAAGTCGATCCGCAGCCGGTCCGCACCGGCCCCTTCACGGGACGTTTCCGCGCCCTGGAACAGGCCGCAATCGACCAGCACGGATTGGCCATCCGCCAGGCTGAGTTGATGGCAGGAACCGGTCACGCCATCGACGGCGCCGTGATGGGTGATGGTGTAACGGGTAGACGTTGTCATGGCGACCTCCTTTTGTTGTGAAGCGTTTTGCCGGAGTTTAGCGCCGGAGGTGGCCTCGTAGGTCCGCTTGCGGGGTCATCGCTACCTGACGATCCACCCTCTGACTGGGTCTACGACGCTGCGCTCGATAGCCTGGCGAGGCAGGCGCTGGCGAGTTCCGCCGCGCGTCGTGGGGTGTCGGCTTCGGCGTAGCAGCGCAACTCCGGTGCGTTGCCGGAGGGGCGGAGGTGGACGATTTCGCCGTTCCGGAAGGTGATGCGCAGGCCGTCGGTCTGGTTGGTCTCCGCGGGCTCGCCGCACAAGTCGCCCAGCAGTTCGGCCTGGGCGGTGTGCGAGGTGGCGAGGCGTTGCAGCAACTCGCGGCTGCGCTCGACGGGAAAGGCTTGCAGGCGGTCGCTGGCGGTGTGGCGAGGGGGCAGGCCCTGGGTGAGTTGCGAGAGCTTGATGCCCTGTTCGCGCGCGCTGGCGAGCAGGGCGAGCATGGGCAGGACGGCGTCGCGGGTGGGCAGGGCGTGGAGCACGCGGCCGGCTTTTTCCAGGACACTGCCGAGCAGGAAGCCGCCGTTGGCTTCGAAGCCGGCGATGTTGCGGGCGCCGGAGGCGGCGAGGTGTTCCATGGCTTCGATGACGTAGGGCGAGCCGATGCGGGTGCGCACGACCTGCCTGAAGGCGCCGGATCGTTCGATGGCGGTGTTGCAGCTGACCGGGGTGGCCAGCGCTTCGACGCCGAGGTGGCGGGCGCAGAGGAGACCGACGATGTCGCCGCGAAACCAGTTGCCGGTTTCGTCGCCGATCAGCGGCCGGTCGGCGTCGCCGTCGGTGGAGAGGATGGCGTCGAAGCCGTGTTCGTCGGCCCAGGCGCGGGCTTGGCGGATATCGGCCTCGCCGACGGCTTCGGTGTCGATGGGCGTGAATTCATCGGTGCGGCCGAGGGAGAGGACTTCGGCGCCGAGGGCTTCGAGCAGTTCCCGCAGCAGGTCGCGCGCGACGCTGGAGTGTTCGTAGACGGCGAGCCGCATGCCGGCGAGTACCCGCGCCGGGAAAAACGCGAGGTAGCGGTCCAGGTAGAGGCGGCGGGCGGTGGGGTCGATGGCTGGCGGCGGCATGCTCAGGCCGGTTTCCGGCAGGCGCACGTCGGCGGCTGCGATGCCGGCTTCATCCGCCTTGGTGATCTCGCCTTCCGGGCGATAGAACTTGATGCCGTTGCGGTCGAAGGGGATGTGGCTGCCGGTGACGACGATGGCGGGCAGGCCCTGTTCCTGCGCGTAGTAAGCCAGCGCGGGGGTGGGCAGCGCGCCGCAGTAATCCACTTCCAGACCGGCCTGGCGGATGGCGGCGGCACAGGCGGCGGCGATGGCGGGGCTGCTCGGGCGCAGGTCGGTGCCGAGGACGACGCGACTGCCGGCGGGCGCGGCGATCACGTGCAGGAAGGCGGCGGTGTAGGCGTGGCAGACGGCGTCGGTCATGTCGACGACCAGACCGCGGGCGCCACTGGTGCCGAAGCGGACACCGCTGGTGTCCATGAGCGCTTGGATTTTCATAGGGTGAATTGTCTTTCTGATTGCGTGTGCATGACGGGTCGGGTTGCGCTATCGACGACCGGAATCCACTAGGTTGGGGACGTGACGGCCAGATGATCGGCGGGAATCAGGATCGGTTTCTCGCGGCCGAGCAGGGTGAGCAGGACGGCGACACGCTCGTCGGCGATCGCCGACACCAGCCCGGAGAGGCCGCGCAGGGGGCCATCGACCACCGCGACGGGGGTGCCGATTTCGAATGGGCTGGCGTTCTCCGCCAACGCTTCGCCGTTGCGTTCGGCCAGTTCGCGTATCGCTTCGACGACACTGGCGCTCAGGGTGGCGATGTCATGGCCGAATCGAACCAGGCCGAGCACGCCCGGGGTGCTGCGGATCGGGGCGATGCTCTGCCCGTCGTGGCCACACCGGACGAAACAGTAGCGCGGAAACATGACCTGCTCCTTTCTGATCCACGCCCCTTTCTTGCGTTCCCAGCGGGTCAGCATGGGCAGATAGACCGTGTAGCCCTGTTCGAGCAGACGCGCCAGGGCCTTGGCTTCCTGGCGCGGCTTGGTCTGGCAGACGTACCAATCCCGCGCGGGGTGTGTCATCGCCGGCGGGCGCCCTGGCGCTCAGCTCTTTTTGTAGGAATAGCTGTAGACATAGCCCTGGTAGCCATAGCGATAGCGCTGACGCATGGTGTCCATATCGTTGAAGACGAAGCCCTTGACCGGGACGCCGGCCTGGCCGAGCCGCTTGACCGCTTGCTCGATCTCGCGGATGGGGTGCTTGCCGGCGCGGGCGACCATCAGGGTGGCACCGGTGTGGCGGCCGATGATGGCGGCATCCGACACCGCCAGGATGGGCGGGGCGTCGACGATGAGGATGTCGAACAGGTCGCCGAGTTGATCCAGCAATTCGCCGAAGTGGGCGTGCATGAGCAATTCGGAAGGATTGGGCGGACGCTGGCCGGTGGTGATGACGGATAGACCTTCCACGGACGTCGGCTTGACGATCTCGCTCAGGCTGGCCGTGCCGCTGACATATTCGGAAACGCCCACCTCGCGTTGCATGTCGAATTCGCGGTGGATGTGACCACGGCGCAAGTCGGCGTCGATGATCGCCACCCGCTTGCCGGACTGGGCCAGGACCACGCCCAGGTTCTTGGAAATGAAGCTCTTGCCGATGCCGGGCGCCGGGCCGGTGATGAGCAGCGACCCCTTGTCGGCGTCGAGCAGGGCGAAGTGGATGGTGGTGCGCAGGCTGCGCAGACATTCCACGGCGTCGTCTTCCGGGAAATCGATGGCGAGGAGTTCGCCTTTCTTCTTGCCGTGGCGGATCGCTTTCGCCAGTTCGACTTCGGTCTTGCTGTGGGGAATGGTGGCGTAGACCGGCAGGCCGAGCTGCTTTTCGATCTTGTCGGGGTCTTCCACCATCACCCGCAAGGAGCGGATGACCCAGATGATGACGATGCTGAGGAGCAGGCCGAGGATGAAGGCGACCGCCAGGATCAGCGCGCCTTTCGGCGATACGGGCTTGCTGGCGACGACGGCGGAATCGATGATGCGCGCCTCGCCGACGGTGCCCGCCTTCGACACGCGCAATTGCTGGGCGTTGTTGAGCATTTCCGTGTAGAGCTTGGTATAGAGCTCGAGGTCGCGCTGCAGGCGCAGGGCGGTCTGCTGTTCCGCCGGTAGGTTGCCGACACGCCCATCCAACTGGCCGCGCTTACCCTTGAGACGCGCGATCTGCGCATCCAGCGCCTGCATGCGCGGATGTTCCGGCGTGAACTGCTGGCGCAGTTCGTCCCGCTGCTGTTGCAACTGGATGGTCTGCTTGTCGACATCGACGATGGAGGTCAGCACGCCCTGGGTCTCCAGGGCGAGGTCGGCGGAACCCTTGCTTTGCCGATAGTGCTTGAACGCGGAATCGGCGTTTTCCATCTGGGTTTTCAGGCCGGGAAGCTGGCTTTCCAGGAATTTCAGCGTCTTTTCCGCTTCGACGGAGTGGTATTCGACGTTCTGGCGGACATAGCCGTTGATGATTTCATCCAGGATCACCGGCAGCAGTGCCGCATCGGAGTGCTTGAGCGTCACTTCGATGATGCCCGATTGCTTGCCGCGCTCCTTGGCCGAGTAGCCGCCCTGCTGCTGGAGAAAATCGATGACATCCTGTTCCAGCAGCTTGACCAGTTTGAACCGGGTTCCCGGCCGGGCCGTCAGTTGCGAGAGGAACACCTGGGTTTCGCCCTTGACACTGGCTTGCCCGACCCGCCCCTCCAGCAGCTTGTTGTCGTATTTATCGAAGAGTTGATACTGGCCGCCCGTGCCCGCCACCAGGGTGAGTTCCTGTTCGAGGAGGTGCTTCGGCACCTCCAGGGTTTCCACCCTGATCCGCTCGCCACCCCAGGCATAGCTGGACAGCCCCAGCAAGGGGGTCGCCAGTTCGCCGCCGTCATGGCGCCGCGCCATGGCCTTGCCGATGATGGGGAAGGTCTTCGCCTCGGCCACGATGTTCAGCCTGAGCTTTGCCACCACGGGGCCGAGAACCATGCGGGAGTTGAGAATCTCCGTCTGCGCCGCCGTCACCGAGGCGTCGCCGCCGAGCAGCGCGGACATATCCTTGAGCGCGCCGAGACCGCCGCCGCCGACCATCTTGTCATCCCATTGCAGCAGGGCATCCGCCTGGTAGACGGGGGTGGCGATGTAGAGATAGAAGGCGCCCAGCAAGGAGGTGAGAAAGGTGACCGCCGCGATCAGCCATTTGTATTCAAGCAAGGTGGCGAAGATTTCGCCCAGGTTGATTTCGTCTTCGCCATCCTCGGCGAGGGCGTTGGGTACGGCGTTCATCTGGTCTGCGGTCATGAGGGCGTGCTGTAGTGATCAGGTAGCGATATGGAAATGCGGCGTCTTACTGGCGACCACCGAACAAGGGGTAGTCGATGCCGCTGATGGTGTTGAGCAGGGTCGCGGTGGGCAGCACGTTGCTGATCACGCGGTTCCAGCGGGCGACCTCGGCGGCGTCGACGTAGACGATGTCGCGCGGACGCAGGGGGAAGCGGTCGGCCAACAGCAGCGCGTCGGGTGATTTCGAGTCGAGGTGATACAACTCCGGGCTGTCCGCCTGGCCGCGCATCACATAGATGAATTTCGGATTGGAGGTCAGTTCGTTGACGTAGCCGGCATCGGCCAGGGCTTCCGCCAGGGTGATGCGCTTCTTGTTCATGTAGTAGGAACCCGGCTTCTGCACTTCGCCCAGGACGAAGACCTTGTTGAGCGAGCGGTCCGGCACATTGACGATGTCGCCGGGTTCCAGCTTGACGTTCTGGCTGATCAGGCCGTCCTCGTAGAGTGCCTGCAGGTCGACACGCCAGGTGGTGCCGGAGCGGGTCAGCAGGACCTGGCTATGGTCGGCATCCTTGGTGAAGCCGCCGGCCAGGTTGACCGCTTCCAGGATGGTCATCGGGATGTCGGTGATCGGCTGTTGCCCGGGTTTGCTCACTTCGCCGACCAGATAGACGCGCTTGCTGCGGTAGGAGATGACGCGAACGTCGATCTGGACTTTCTCGATCACCCGAGAAAGCTTCTGCGCCAGGATGGCGCGGACTTCCCGGGTGGACTTGCCGGCGACCGGGATGATGCCGACATAGGGGTAGTAGATGGTGCCGTCCTCGGTGACCAGCGTGCCGGACTGCTCGGCGGAGCGGTAGGTACCCGCGGGGATGGTCAGTTCGGGGTGTTCCCAGACGGTGATGGTGAGGATGTCTCCGGGGCCGATCCTGTAGTCGGCCATGGTCAATTCCTGTGCTTGCGCGGCGGCCTTCCCCGCCTTCTCCTGGCGGTCGCCGGCGCCGGCGGTGACGCTGGCCTTCAGGGACTTTTCCTGCTCGATGATCAGGTCGGCGGTGATGGCCTTGACCTTGACGTGTTCGGGCACGGCTTCACCCGCCTGCTTGACCGGCAGCGCGACGGATGATTGCTCGCGCATGGTGAGGGTGTTGCTGCCGGGGACGATGGCGCAACCGGACAGGCCGGTGAACAGGGCGGCATAGATGAACAGGCGCGATACGCGGGCGGATGGGGCGAACGATGGCTGGGTCATTTCGGGTACCTGTGCGGAAACATGCATGCGGGCGCGACGCCACGAGGACGGGCACCCTCCACCAGAAAGGCGGAGGAATTGTATGGGCGTTCGGTGCGGGAACGGAGGGCAATCACAACTTGCTGATCCAGGATTCCAGCGACGCATCGATCAGTTCGAGGGCGCGGTCATATACCGCCTCCGGCTGTTGATAGGGATCCGGGACTTCCTGCTTGATCCAGTGCCCGAGCAGATAGGTCTTGCCGCGCGTGGTGGGATCGATGTCGATCATGGCGTCGCGCTGCCCCGACTCCATCACCAGGATGAGATCCGCCCAGCGCGCGATTTCGGGTGTGACCTGGCTGGCGCGGTGCGCGGAGAGGTCGAGGCCGCGCGCGCGCATGCGTTCCTGGGCGGGCGGATCGGCGGGGTGATTGCGCAGGGCGCCCACGCCCGCCGAACGCACTTCCACCTGCTGGCCGCCGGATTCAAGACGCCGCCGCAACAAGAACTCGGCCATGGGGCTGCGACAGATGTTGCCGGTACAGAGAACCAGTATTCGCTTGAACATCGCCTTCCGATCGAATCAGGCCGAGACCGGCACAATCTCGGGACAGCCTATCCCATGCGTGGAGTGGATGAGCCGTTTCTTGTGCTGCATGCGTCTGTCCTCACTGCGAAACTCCCGAGCGGTGCGTTTCAGCCCCACCCGGCGATCATTGGTCGGATTCCTGATCAGGAACTGCCGCACCCGGACGCCCATTTTTCCTTTCAGCCGCCGCTTCAGCGTGACCACCAGGCGGCGGAGTTCCTCCGCCGCGGCGTCACTTTCCTCGGTCAGCATCTCCAGCACGGCGTAGACATAGGGTAGCTCGCGTCCGGCGCGCTGGGTTTGGTAGACACACAGACGGTAATCGTCGCGCGAGCCCATGGCCGACTTGACCTCGGCGATCAGGGACTGGGCGCCGCTCAACTCGCAATTGCCCAGGAAGACACCACGGGTGTCCGGAGAGGTCAGGTCCAGGAAGGTATGCACGCGGCGCAGGGCCGGAACGAAGCGCCAGGGGCGGGCGATCAGGTAGACATAGCCGGCAAGAACCACCAGCAGGGCGACCAGCATCACGTGATCGGGCACCCCCATCCACAAGCCGAACACACCGATCAGCCCCATGCAGAGATGGATCAGGGCGACCGCGTAGACGACATTCTGGACACGAAAGCCGGCGCGGATGAACAAATGATGCAGGTGGTGACGGTCAGGACGAAACGGTGACTTGCCCAACCAGACCCGGCGCAGCATGACGCCGAGCGTATCCATGACCGGGATGGCGAACAGCCAGACCGCGGTCACCGGCCCCATCAGCCGGATCGGTTCCTGGGACAGACCGGTCAGCAGCCAGGCGAAGAGAAAGCCCAGCAGCATGCTGCCGTTATCGCCGAGAAACACCCGCGCGCGTCGCCGCGAGCGGTAGCGCAAATTGTAATGGAGGAAACCGGCGACACCGCCGAGCAAGGCGATGGCGAGGAGGCCATAGCCATACGCCCCGCCCGTGAGCGCGACCAGTGCGATGAGAAACAGGGACACCAACGATACAGATCCGGAAAGTCCATCGATCCCATCGATCATGTTCAAGGAATTGATCACTCCGACCGTGGCGAATATGGTGAACGGAATGGCCAGCAGGCCGAGATCGATGCGTTCGCCCAAGGCGATGTACCCGAGATCGAACACCACCACTTCCCCCACCAGCGCCATGACCAAGGCCACGCCGGTCTGAATCAGGAAGCGAATCTTGAAACCCAGATGGCGGATGTCATCGATCAAACCGGTGACGAACATGACGGTCGCGCCCAGGGCCAGCGATTGCCAGTGCAGCATGGGCAGGACCTGGCCCCCTTCGGACGTGCTGGCCAGCAAGGCCAGGGAGCCGATCAGCGCCAGATACACCCCAAAGCCCCCCACGAAAGGGGTGGACTCCTCATGGAGCTTGTGCCCGCCGGGACGGTCGACCACCCCCATTTGATGAGCGATGGGGATCGCGATGCGAATGGCGATCCAGGAGAGCGTCAGAGCGAACCCGAACAGCAGCGCAAAATGTGTCATATCAGCCTCCCGTCTTCCGCTGAAATTTGTATGTAATGCATGCCCAGCCCCTGCTTTCCGGGCTCACACCCGGCGCCAAGCATCCGATTACAAGCCACACGCCACATGGGACCTCCGCTTGCTTCCGTGCCTCGAGCCACGAGCGCACATTATCAAGCCACCTCGCGAACAGGCGCAAACCTCATCGTGCCGCGCGCCTGACCCTGACACAGGCAGGCAAGCCGCGATCGCGCCGGAAACGTGGACCAGCCCATATCTCCGGACGGGCGAAGCGGCCGCGCCAGACATGTAAAAATATCCGACAGCACCATGACGCGCATCAAAAAAAACAGCGGCCGAGGCCGCTGTTTTCTTGGCCAAACAGGTGTTGGCGATCTTTCCGCGCTTCAGGCCTTGCGGCGGCGCATGAAGCCCAGACCGGCGATACCGATACCCAGGAGCGCCAGGGAAGCGGGCTCGGGAACGGCGGAGATCTGGAAATTGCCCACGAAGTTGGGCACCGGTCCGATCGGGGACGGGACCATGTTGACGGTTTGCGCCATGTACAGCTTGCCGTTGATCTGGTCGTCATTGTTACCGGCGGCATCGAGCAGGGAGAAGACACCCTCATAACCACCCCAGCCAGCGCTCAGCGCCGAGTCGGTCAGCACCATGCTGAGCACGCCGCTGGTGACGGACCAGCCGACGGTCAATACGCCGGACACGTTGCTGCCAGCCTGCAGGGCAGCGCTGACCGCCGCGCCCTGAGCGCCGGGAAGGGGCTGGAATGTGCCGTTGTAGGTCGACTGGAAGCTGCCGGACAAACCGGTCGAAGCGCTGGTGATCGAGGCGGGGATGGTGCCGCCGGTGATCAGGGTGGTGACGTCGCCGGAGAACACGATCTGGTTCAGGAGGCCGTAGATGTCGACCGCCTGGAAACCGGGAACGCCGTTGTAGTCGTAAGCGAAAACGCCATTCGCGGAAACGGTGTGGGCATAGACGGAGTCACCCGCGGTCATTCCGGCGAGGCCGCCGAAACCGCTGAAGCTCACGCTGTCGCCGGCACCCAGGGTCAGCGTCTGATTGAAGCCGGCCGCGCCATCGATGTTGGTGACATCGAACTGCGCGTTGACCGTATGGCCCTGCACCGGAACCAGGAACGCGTTGGCACTCGCGGCACCCCCCAGCATCGCCACACCCAGCAGGCCAGACATGATTTTGCGATTCATCTTATTTACTCCTGTCGAAACATTGGTCGATAAGGTCGGCGCGTTGGGTCACCCACAACGGCTTCACTCGATGGCGGTGATAAAGCACGTGCCGTGCCAGAACCACCACCCCGCGCCGCAGCCCTTATATATCAACTGGTTGCCGACACCCGCCGCGCCAGGTCGTGACCCGAATCACTCGCCAGGCCGCGCCGAGTAAAGTTTTTCGACACGCGTTCAACTGAAAAAAGCCGCAATCCGACGCCACACCGCCCCTTCACACCCATAAGCATTTTTTATTATCCCCGGATGGGGCCGCTGGCTAACATGGGCCGCCAATCGAGGGGGAAGTCCGAATGTACCACTCCGCCGTACACAACATCTCCTGACCCATGGATATCCTCTATCTCCTGATCCCCCTCAGCCTGGTCTTCGTGGCGATCATCGCCTACGTTTTCCTCTGGGCCGTGAAAAGCGGCCAATTCGAGGACATGGAAGGCCCCGCGCACCGCATCCTGATGGACGATGACGCTCCCTCGCCGCGGGCCGGCGAACACAATACAAAATCGGACAACAATGTCGATTGACTTTGATCAAGCCGGTAAATAGCATTCGGCCGTCGAATTTTCGGCGTTCGTTTTTTTAGACCCAGCCTCAACTGCTAAGGAGACCCGTATGGAAGCAACATACAACTACAAGGTCGTCCGCCAGTTCGCCATCATGACTGTCGTATGGGGAATTGTCGGAATGTTGGTAGGCGTCATCATTGCCGCTCAGCTCATCTGGCCTACATTGACCGAAGCCCTGGGGCCCCTGGCTCCCTACCTCTCATACGGGCGCCTGCGTCCGCTGCATACCAACGCGGTGATCTTTGCCTTCGGCGGTTCCGCGCTGTTCGCCACCTCCCTCTATATCGTCCAGCGCACCTGTCAGACGCGCCTGCTTTCGGACGGTCTGGCCTCCTTCGTCTTCTGGGGCTGGCAACTGGTCATCCTTCTGGCCGCGATCTCGCTGCCGATGGGCTTCACCACCGGCAAGGAATACGCCGAGCTGGAATGGCCCATCGACCTGCTGATCACCGTGGTCTGGGTCGCCTACGCCGTGCTGTTCCTGGGCACCATCATCATCCGCAAGACCAAGCACATCTACGTGGCCAACTGGTTCTTCGGCGCCTACATCATCACCATCGCCCTGCTGCATCTGGTGAACAGCGCCGAGTTGCCCTGGGCGCTGGGTGGCGGCTCCTGGCTGAAGTCCTACTCCGCCTATGCGGGCGTGCAGGACGCCATGGTGCAGTGGTGGTACGGCCACAACGCGGTGGGCTTCTTCCTGACCACCGCCTTCCTCGGCATGATGTATTACTTCATCCCGAAGCAAGCCGGCCGCCCGATCTTCTCCTACCGCCTGTCCATCGTTCACTTCTGGTCCCTGAACTTCATCTACATGTGGGCCGGCCCGCACCATCTGATGTACACCGCCCTGCCCGACTGGGCGCAGTCCCTCGGCATGGTGTTCTCGCTGATGCTGATCGCGCCCTCCTGGGGCGGCATGATGAACGGCATCATGACCCTGTCCGGTGCCTGGCATAAGCTGCGCACCGACCCGATCCTGAAGTTCCTGATCACCGCGATGTCCTTCTATGGCATGTCGACCTTCGAAGGCCCGATGATGTCCGTGAAGACCGTCAACGCGCTGTCCCACTACACCGAGTGGACCGTCGGTCACGTGCACTCCGGCGCCCTGGGCTGGGTGGCGATGATCTCGATCGGCTCGCTCTATCACCTCATCCCGCGCCTGTTCGGCCGTGAGGAGATGCATAGCGTGAAGCTGATCAACGTGCACTTCTGGTGGTCGACCATCGGCGTCGTGCTCTACATCGCCTCCATGTGGATCGCCGGCGTGGCGCAAGGTCTGATGTGGCGCGCCACCAACGCTGACGGCACGCTGACCTACAGCTTCGCCCAGTCCGTGGCCGCCATGTATCCCTTCTACACGATTCGCCTGATCGGCGGCGTCATGTTCTTCGCGGGCATGCTGCTGATGGCATACAACGTGTGGAAGACCGTCGCCGCGGGCAAGGCCGTCAACGACGCCCGCATCCCTGAAGCTGTCGCGGCTTAACGGACAAGGAGACATCGCATGTTTTCTCACAAGGCTCTTGAAAAGAACATCGGCTGGCTGATGGTGCTGACGTTCATCGTCGTGTCCATCGGCGGTCTGGTCCAGATCGTGCCGCTGTTCTTCCAGAAATCGACCACGGAAGCCGTGCCGGGCCTCAAGCCCTACGACGCGCTGCAACTGACCGGGCGTGACATCTACATCCGGGAAGGCTGCTACAACTGCCACTCCCAGATGGTGCGTCCGTTCCGCGCCGAGACCGAACGTTATGG
>CAZONS010000053.1:0-14748 GCA_964581195.1 uncultured Thiobacillus sp.
GAGGAGGAGCCGGAAGTCATCGTGGTCGGGGATGTCCAGGAGCCCAGTGACGCGCCGGAACTGGCCGAGATCAAGCGCGAACTGGCCGAGATTCTCAAGCTGCTTCGCTGACGTCGCATCAGGCCCGTGCCTACTTGCGGAACGCTCGCCTCAGCCAACGCAGTCTTCCGCAAGTAAACAGCGGCGCGACATGGGCCAGGAAATCAGCCGCAGTCATTTCTCCCCGGCCGACTTTCAGCGCTTCCACGCGCGACTCGCCGACGAGACCGCCGATCTGATCGCCGATGCCGCGCGCGACCGCTTCGACGACCAACGGCTGGTCGCCGGTTACGAACTGGAAGCCTGGCTACTCGACCACGCCGGCTTTCCCAACGCGGTCAACGCCACCTTTCTGGAACGGCTCGCTGATCCCCTGGTCGTGCCGGAGCTGTCCTGCTTCAACATAGAACTGAACAGCCCGCCCGAACCCGTGCGGCCAGGCGTATTGCGCGCCCTTGAAAGCGGGCTGCGACAGACCTGGCAACACTGTCAGGACGTCGCGCATGGCATGGATACCCTGTTGGCGATGATCGGCATCCTGCCCAACATTCGGCTGCGTGACATGACGCTGGGCAACATGTCGGCCATGAAGCGCTACGACGTCCTCAACCAACAGATCCTGGCGCAGCGCCGGGGAGAACCCCTGCACATCCATATCGAAGGCGAGGAGGTGCTGCGCTGCGATCCACCCGACGTCATGCTGGAGTCCGCCACGACGTCATTTCAGGTGCATCTGCAAGTGCCGTTCAGCCAGGCCGCGCGCTACTACAACGCCGCGCTCATCGCCAGCGGGCCGCTTCTGGCCATGGCCGGCAACGCCCCCTTGCTGTTCGGCAAGCGCCTCTGGCGCGAAACGCGGATTCCCCTGTTCGAACAGTCGGTGGAGGCGGGCGGTTATGCCGGCCTCGCCGATGCCAGCGTCCGCCGGGCCGGGTTTGGCCTCGGCTACTGCCGCGATAGCCTGCTCGAACTGTTCCGCGAGAATCTCGTGTGCTATCCGGTGCTGCTGCCGATGCCGCTGGACGAACCGCGCGCGCGTTACCCGCACGTGCGCCTGCACAACGGCGCCATCTGGCGCTGGGTGCGGCCACTGCTGGGCTTCGACGCCAGCGGCAAGGCGCATGTGCGCCTGGAGCAGCGCATCCTGCCCAGCGGCCCCAGCATCCTCGACATGATCGCCAACACCGCCTGTCATTTCGGCCTGACCCACGCCCTGGCCAGCGTGCCCGAAGCGCCGGAGGCCCGCCTGCCGTTCAGCGTCGCGCGCGCCAATTTCTATCGGGCGGCGCGGGATGGCCTGAATGCGGAACTGCTCTGGCTCGATGGCGAACGCCATGACGCGACGGATTTCTGGCTGCGCATCGGCCTGCCGCTCGCCGCCGATGGGCTGCGCGATCTGGGTCTGCCCGGCGACGAGATCGACCGCTATCTCGACGTCATCGCGGCGCGAATTCGGGTCGGACAGACCGGCGCCGAATGGCAATTGGCGCATCTGCGCGGCGGCGCCGCGAACGAGATCGCGCTCGCCGCCATGCTGGCCGATTACCTGGAAAACCAGCGCTCCGGCGCGCCGGTGCACGAATGGAGACTGTGATGCTGAACGTGTGCGAGCACCTCCCCGACGGCCTGCTCGAATGCGATGCGCGTCATCTGCATGAGGTGCTTCCCGGTCCGACCCTGATCCATCTTCCCGGTCGGCGGCCGCGGCCGTTGTTCGTCTCCGTCCTCCTGCATGGCAACGAGGACACCGGCTGGCTGGCGGCGCGCGCGTTGTTGCGCCGGTATGGGGATGACCCGCTGCCGCGGGCGCTCTCCCTGTTCATCGGCAATGTCGCCGCCGCGCGGGAGGGCTTGCGCGTCCTTCCGGGACAGCCCGATTTCAACCGCATCTGGCCCGGAGGCGAGGCCCGGGCGGCGCCGGAGTGCGCCATGGCGCGCGAGGTGGTCGCGTCCCTGCGCGCGCGTGACGTGTTCGCCAGCATCGACATCCACAACAACACCGGGCTCAATCCGCATTACGGCTGCGTCAACCGCCTGGACAGCGCCTGGCTGCACCTGGCCACCCTGTTCTCCCGTACCGTCGTCTACTTCACCACGCCGCGTGGTGTGCAGTCCGCCGCGTTCGCCGAACTCTGCCCGGCCGTCACGCTGGAGTGCGGCAAGCCCGGCACCGGGGTGGAGCATGCCACCGCCTACCTGGAGGCCTGCCTGCATCTCTCCGGATTCCCCGCGCATCCGGTACACACCCAGGATATCGACCTGTTCCATACCATCGCCACGGTGAAAGTGCCCGAGGACGCGCGCATCGCCATCGCCCCGGAGGAAGGCGAGATCGCCTTCATCGCCAATCTCGACCACCTCAACTTCCGTGAACTGCCCGCCGGTACCGCGCTCGGACGCATCCATGGCGAGCGCGACCTCTGCCTGCATGCGTTCGATGAGGCGGGGCGCGACATCGGTCCGCGTCTGTTCGATTGCGGCGGGGGGCCTATCCGTCTGCGCCAGGCCTTGATGCCCGCCATGCTGACACTGGACGCGCGGGTGATCCGTCAGGACTGCCTGTGCTACCTGATGGAACGCCTGTCGCCGCCGGTCTGAGCCACGCCTTCGACCATGGGCTACCTTTTTCATCCCAGCGGCGGTCTGCCCTATCACCTGCGCGCCTGGCGCTGGCGGCATGGCCTGTGGGCGCCATTCCACGCCCAGGTTCGGCGCTGGCTGACCGACTGGCGGCCGCGGACGCGACAACTCGTGCTGATCGGCCCCAGTGGCGGGTATGCCCTCACCGCGCAGTTCCTGGAGCGGTTCGAGCGCATCGACGTGCTCGAACCCGATCCGCTCGCGCGCTGGCTGCTGCGGCGTCGATTTCCGCGCTTCACCTTCCACTGGCATGACGGCCGCGACCTGTCGAGGGCGGGGGGATTCTCATGGCTGGCCGCGCGCTTTCCCGAAGCGGCCTTCCTGTTCTGCAATCTGCTCGGTCAGGAACTCCAGGGCCAGCCCCGGGCGTTCCGGCGCGATGCCTGGCTGCGGGAACTGGAACCCGCGCTGGCGAACAGGGAATGGGCGAGCTGGCATGATCTGGCGTCCACTTCCCGTCCGCCCGACCAGCCCCCGCCGACCGCGCTCGACCGGGCCACGCCTCTGGATGACCTGCTGGCGCGCTGCTGGGAGGGCGGGGAACTGGAGATCATCGATCACGACACCGCCGGCCTGTGTCCCCTCCTGCAGCGGCGCTACGCGATCTGGCGTCTGTCGCCACGGCGTTATCACCTGATCGAATGGATGGCATCGACACAACCCCGCCCTTGATATGGTCGGAGACGACCCAACATGGTGGCATCAGCGTCCATGCCGACGTCCGTCAAACCACGCCACATTGCTGAACGAATCACTCATGTCTAAACGCGATTACTACGAAGTCCTCGGTGTTTCGAAGGGCGCCTCCGACGAGGAAATCAAGAAAGCCTTCAAGAAGCTGGCCATGAAGCATCACCCTGACCGCAACCAGGGCGACAAGGCCTCGGAAGAGAAGTTCAAGGAAGCCAAGGAAGCCTATGAAGTGCTATCCGATGGCAACAAGCGGGCGGCCTACGACCATTACGGCCATGCCGGCGTCGATCCGTCCATGGGCGGCGGTGGCGGCGCCCGCGATTTCTCCGATGCCTTCTCGGACATCTTCGGCGACATCTTCGGCGGTGGCGGCGGCGGTCGTCGCTCCCATGTCTATCGCGGCGCCGACCTCCGCTACAACCTGGAGATCTCCCTGGAAGAAGCCGCGCGCGGCACCGAGACCAAGATCCGCGTGCCGGTGCTGAGCGAGTGCGAGCATTGCCACGGCAGCGGCGCCAAGCCGGGCACCGAGCCGGTCACCTGCCCGACCTGTGGTGGCCATGGTCAGGTGCGCATGCAGCAGGGTTTCTTCTCCATCCAGCAGACCTGCCCGCGCTGTCACGGCAACGGCCGCGTCATCGCCGACCCCTGCACCCATTGTCATGGCGAAGGCCGCGTCAAGAAGCACAAGACCCTGTCGGTGCGGATTCCCTCCGGCGTCGACGAGGGCGACCGCATCCGCCTCTCCGGCGAGGGTGAGTCCGGGGTCAACGGCGGCCCGCCCGGCGATCTCTACGTGCAGATTCATCTCAAGTCGCACCAGGTGTTCCAGCGCGATCACGACGATCTGCATTGCGAGCTGCCGATCTCCTTCGCCACCGCCGCGCTGGGGGGCGAGATCGAGATTCCCACCCTGGATGGTCACGCCAGCATCAAGATTCCCGCCGAAACCCAGAGCGGCAAGGTCTTCCGCCTGCGAGGCAAGGGCATCAAGGGGGTGCGCAGCCAGCAACCCGGTGATCTGATGGCGCACATCGTGGTGGAGACACCGGTCAATCTGACCGAGCGGCAGAAGGAACTGCTGCGCGAATTCGACAGTTGCTGCGGTGGCCAGGAAGGCAAGCACAACCCCCGCGCCAAGTCCTTCATGGACAAGGTGAAGGAGTTTTTCGCGGCCTGAACGGGCAAGGAGCGGCGTCGCAAGCTCCGGCCTTACCCGGCCGACCGTTCATTCCACCCGAAAGCTGACCGACGCGACTTCACGACCGTTGCTGTCCTGGTCGTGCAGGCGCAGATCATAGTCACCGGCGTCCTTCGGCGCGATGAAGGTCATGCTGCCCGCCACGCGCTTGTTCAGGTACTGGTAGCTGAGGTCGTGGCGGTCATTCTCCGCTTCGCTGCCGTGCGGCACCCGCGAGGGAATGATGCCTATCCAGGCGTTGCTGGCGTAGCCCTCCGGCGCCGTGAAGCGCACCACGATGGCTTCGCCCGGCGCGTAGCGGTCACGCTCCAGACGCAGACTGGCCGGGTCGACACTGGCCGCGCCGATTTTCACCTGGCTGCTCAGCACCTTCCCGGCGTCGGTTTCCACCTCCACGAGGAAGGTCTGACCCGGGTTGAACCAGCCGGAGGAATTGGCATGCAGATCGAGCGTCACCTTGCCGGACATTTCACCCAGGCTGCCAATATGCGAGGCGTTGAGCTGGCGCTCGTCGCGGAACACGCCCAGCATCCAGTAGCTGCCGATCCTGCTGTGCCAGACCTGGCCACCGGCCTTCTCGCCATTCTCCCGCGCGCTCCACACGGAAACGCTGGTCACGGGCTGGCGGTCCGGCAATTCCAGGGCAAGCCGGAAGTGGCCGTCCGGCACGCCGTTGGGGCGGCCATTGCCCCACTCGCCGACACGGTCCCCGGCCATGCCCTGCCAGCTGAATGCGACGATGCGTGCGATCACCGGACGGATTTCCGAGGAGGCGACACTACCCGCCCGTACGGCGGACCAGGCGCGGATGGACGAGGCGGCCGAATAACCCAGCTCATCCCCCTGGATGAACCGCCCCTCCAGACGGCCATCGCGCAGTTGGCCACGGTAGCCCTGTTTCGCCCCGGGGCGACTGAAGCTGAGTTCGCCTATGGCCTCGTCGAAATACATTTCCGCGAGCGGCTCCCAGGCACCCTGGGCATCGAACCTGACCCGCCCGCTCAGCATGCCCTGGGCGCGGGAGATCTCCAGTTCGCCGGTGTGGCCGGCGGCGTCGAGGCGCCAGATACCAGCCGGGTCCGCTGTGGCGGTGGGCGGCGTCGTGTATGCCGGTGGCGTGACCGACGCGGGATGTGTGACGGGCGGCGCCTGGGCGGGCCTGGCGGCTGGTGGCGGGTCACGCACCGTGATCTCAAGGGTGTGCGTGCTGAGGTTCATGTTGCATGACACGACACCCACACCCGCCTTGATGCCGCGCACCCGCGCATGATTCTTGTCGGAATCCACGATCTCCAGTTCCGGGCCGACTTTCCAATCCACCATGGCGATGAAGGGTAAGCCCAGGAGATGCACGGTGGTGACGTCGCCGACCACGATGCTGTCGCGGTCGGTTTCCAGCCTCGCCGCGTTCGCGGCCACGCCGAACAGAAGCAGGATGAACAGCAGGAAGCCCCGCCGTATTCCAGAAAGCGTTTGCGGTTTCATGACGATCCCCTCATTTCGTTAGCCTCTGTATTAACAGTAGACCTGTTCTTTCTGATTGTTTCCGCCGGTGCGGTTGCTTTGCAGCCGGAGAGCCCAAAGTCCGACAGGCTCCTAGGAGCCTGTCGGACTTTGGGCTCCGATAGCGAAAAGCGGCCCCGCCGAGGCCATTTTTTGACCATTTCGCTGGGGAATGGTCGAACCATTGCTCAAGAAATGGGCGAAAAAGGGGCCGGCGCGGTCGATTTGCAGCCGGAGATTCCAAAGTCCGACAGGCTCCTAGCAGCCTGTCGGACTTGAACTGCCGTAGGAAGCCAGAATCCCGGCCGCGCCGGGGTTTGCACAATAATTAGGCATATTTACGCGCTCATGGCCTCGATTTCGCCTTGTTTGGAGGGTTCTTGGTGCATTTCAGGCGCATTGGACGGATTTCTGGCGCAACACGGCCATGCGTTTCAGATTCCACGCCAGGCAGGCCAGGGTCCACTCGCCCTTTGCCTTCTCAAGACCGCGCAGCAGGAACTGGCGAAATCCCATGACCGATTTGATGATGCCGAACACCGGCTCCACGGTTTGCTTGCGTAGTGCGTACAGTTTCCGGCCTGTCCGGGTCTTGAGTTTATGCGCCATCTTTTGCATGGGCGTGGCGTCGGCCTCCAGCGGCTCAGGCTCGGCGAAACGTTCGCGCCAGCCAGGGTGGTGGTCTTCCCGCGCCACCGCGATGAAGGGCTCGATCTCGGCTTCCTCGCAGGCGGCGATATTGCCTTTGCTGAAAAAGCCGGTGTCGGCGAGCAGGTCGGTGACTTTGCCCAGGGTGGCGGGCAGCGTGGCGATCACCTCCAGCATCGGCTTGACCTGTTCCTTGTCGTTGCCGGCCTGGGTGAGGCCCGTCGCCACGACCAGCATGCTCTCGGCGGCCACCGCCGCCTGGGCGTTATAGCACTGCTCGAAGCCGCCTCCGGCCACCTTCATGATGCGGGATTCTTCGTCCGTCAGATTGATCTGGTCTTCCGGTTTCGGGCTGGCCACCGGGGGCTTGGGCGGTTTGCCACCCGGCGGTTTGCCGGTCTCCGCCGCGCGTGCCTCGCGTTTGGCCAGCTTCTCCTGGTATTCGGCTTGCTCCCGCTTGAAGCGCTCGCGGGCTCGGGCTTCGATCTTGGCTTTGGCCTGCTCCATGGCGGCCAGCCGATCTTGCCGACGCTTGAGTTCGTCGGGAAGGTTGATGCCGTCGGGAAGGTCGGACTGGTCGGCTTTCTCGGCCTGTTCCAGCAGGTCTTGCACTTCGGCCTTCAGTTGCGCTTCGAGCTTCTCGATGTGGCCGTGCGAGAGGGCGCTGTGGCGCGAGGCGTTGGCGTGAATCTTGGTCCCGTCCAGGGCCACCGTCCCCAGCTTCAGGAGCTTCATCTCGCGCGCGAGTTCGAGCACTTGCACGAAGACCCCGGCCAGTTCGTCGAGAAAGCGGCGACGGAAGGTGGCGAGGGTGTCGTGGTCGGGGTGGCTGCCGGCGGCGAGGTAGCGGAAGGCGACAGAGTCGTAGGTGGCTCGCTCAATCTTGCGGCTGGAAAAGACGCCGTTGGCATAGCCGTAAACCAGCAGCCCGAGCATGACTTCGGGATGGTAGGCGGCACTACCGCGTCCGGCGTAGGCGCGCGTCAACTCGGTGAGATCGAGTCGCTCCATGGCTTCAACGATGAAGCGCGCCAAGTGGTCTTCCGGTAGCCAGTCTTCCACCGAGGGCGGCAGCAGGTAGGCGGTCTTGCGGTCTATCGGGCGGAAGCGGCTCATGCTCGTAGGCAATTCATGGGGATGCCCGGATTATCCAGGTTCAGGAGGGAAAGGCCGACAGGCTGCTAGGTCGTCACGATGCGATTGCGGCCGCGCTCCTTGGCCTGGTAGAGCCGTTGATCCGCCTGTTCGATCAAGCGGTCGACCGTGCTGTCCGGCGTGGCCGCCACCACGCCGGCGCTGAAGGTGACATGGAATGTGGTTTTCTTGCCGCCATGCAGGATGGCCGAGAAGTCCGCGCGGATCGTGTCCAGCATGTGCAGGGCGTCCGCCTCGCCACAATCGTTGAAGATCACCGCGAATTCCTCGCCGCCGTAGCGCGCCACCACGTCGCTGCGGCGGATGCGGCGGCGCAGCAGGTTGGCCAGGGTCTTGAGCACCCGGTCGCCGGCGAGATGGCCATGTTCGTCGTTGACCGTCTTGAAATGATCGAGATCGAGCAGGGCCAGCGAAACTTCGGTGGCGTTGCGCTGTGCGCGCGCCAGTTCCGACTCCAGGCGCTCCTTGAAGCGGGCATGGGTGAGCAGGCCGGTGAGGCTGTCCTGCGACATCAATGCGCGGATTTCCCGCGCCCGTCTCGCCCGGATGGTCACGGCGGCGACCAGGTGTCTGTCCTCGATCGGCTTGCCGAGAAAATCGTCGCCGCCCAGGCTCATGGCGCGCAGTTGTTGGTCCAGGGCCTGCTCGGTGGAAAAAAACACGATGGGCAGGCTGAGATGGCGATCATCCTGACGGATCATGCGCGCCAGTTCCATGCCGGTGCATTCCGGCATGTACAGATCGGTCAACATCAGGTCCGGATCATGTCCGGACAGCCATTCCAGCACCAGCCTGGGCTGGGTCAGGGCGGTCGCGCGCATCCCGGCCCGGCGCAGCACCAGCGCGTAATGTTCGGCCAGGGCCGCCTCATCGTCGACGATCAGGATATCGAACGGCTCGCCCGCTTCGCGGCGGGTCAGGTGTTCCAGGCGGTCGAGCAGGAATGCTGGATCGACCGGCTTGTGATAGTAGGCGGCGGCGCCGGCGCGGATCGCCGCGAGGCGGGCGTCGAAGTCATCGCGCGCGCTCACGAACACCACCGGGATGTCGTTCATGTCCAGATGGGCGCGCATCTCGCGAACCAGATGGGTGCCGGCCAGGGCGCCCTCGGGCAACACGATATCGAGCACCATGGCGTCCGGACAGTGTTCCGCCACCGCCGCATGCACACCCTGGGTATCCGGAAAGATGCGCACGCTATAGCCGAAACGCCCCAGTTGCAGGCGGAATTCTTCGGCCAGGTTCGTGTCGTCCTCCACCAGATAGATGAGACGAGACTCCATCTCGGCCATGCGTGGAACTTCAGCGGCATCCTCCGCTGTTTCGGGCCCTTGATCGATGATCTTGACCAGTTGCGCCAGGATCGCCGCCGCCTCACGCAGCAGCGAAGGTTCTGGCCTGTTGGGTTCTTCCAGCCAGGCCAGCAGATGTCTTTCAAGTCTGCGCGCGGCATGGCTCAGTTCCGCATAGCCGAATGTGGCGCCCGCCCCGGCCAGACGGTGAATCTCGAGATGGAGCCGGCGCAGCGTCTCTTCCGACCAGGATCCCTCGTCCAGCGTGCGCCAGTAGCCCTGGATAGCGGCCAGCCGGCCTGGCAGTTCGGCGGTGTATTCGGCGCGCAGGGCGGTCAGTTCCGCCTGGTAATCGATCGAGTCGGTCATGACTTTGGCCTCACCGGGTTAGGGATGTTCATGCGGCGGCAAGGATGTCGGCGACGCGTTGTTCGAAGTCCTCGCCGACCGGCTTGCTGATGTAATGGTCGCAGCCGGCGGCGATGGCCTTTTGGCTGTCCTGGCTCATGGCCGAGGCGGTCACCGCCGCGATCTTGCCGGCATAACCCTGCTCGCGCAGGCGGCGCACCGCCTCGTGGCCGTCCATCTCCGGCATGTGCATGTCCATGAGCACCAGATCGTAGTGGCCGGCCAGGGCCTTTTCCATGCCGACGCGGCCGTTTTCCGCCGTCTCGATGTCATGTCCTTGCATACGCAGGCGCAGGCTGAGCATGCGGCTGATCATCGCGTCATCTTCCACCAGCAGAATGCTTGCCATGGTTCGTTACTCCTCGGGATGGGGTAGGGTGAAGGTGAAGGCACTGCCAGTGCCTGGGCGGCTCTCCACCGAGATGCCGCCGCCATGCAGTTCGACCAGGGATTTGGTGATGGCCAGCCCCAGGCCGGTGCCGCCGGTCTTGCGCGTGCTGGAACTGTCCACCTGGCGAAATTTGTCGAAGATTTCCGGCAGGTCCGCCTCCGGGATGCCGATGCCGGTATCCACCACGCTGATTTCGACATGCCCATCCCGTTCCCGGGCCTGGACCGTGATCTGGCCGCCCTCGGTGAACTTGATGGCGTTGCCGACCAGGTTGATCAGGATCTGGCTCAGGCGCAACCGGTCGGCCCGCACTTGCAGAATTCCCGTCTCGTCGACCAGGGTGATGCCGCGCTCCTGAGCCTTGAGGCGCAGGCGATCCAGCACCTCGCCGACCGCGTCGCCCAGCGGGAAGTCTTCCAGGCGCAAGTCCAGCTTGCCGGCTTCGATCTTGGAGAGATCGAGGAGATCGTTGATCAGGTGCAGCAGATGGTCGCCCGAGGCCTGAATGTCTCGGGCCATTTCAACAATCATTTCCGCCGGCGGCATTTTTTCCGCGTGCTTGAGCAGGGGCAGATAGCCGAGGATGACGGTCAACGGCGTGCGCAGCTCGTGGCTCATCATGTTGACGAACTCGGATTTCATGCGGTTGGCGCGTTCCGCCTCATCCTTGGAATCCCGCAGCGACTGTTCCGCCTCCTTGCGCAGGGTGATGTCGACGATCATGCCGACGAACAGAATCTCGCCTTCCACCCGGCTTTCGCCCACAGACAGGTCGATCGGGAACAGGCTGCCGTCACGGCGCCTCGCCACGACTTCACGGCCGATGCCGATGATGTGCGGGTCGCCGCTCGCCAGGTAGCGGCTGAGATAGCCATCATGCGCGGAGTGATAGGGCTCCGGCATGAGCATGTTGACGTTGCGGCCGATCACTTCATCGGCCCGGTAACCGAAGGCGCGTTCGGCGGCCGGGTTGAAGCCGCGGACCGTGCCGTACTGGTCCATGGTGATGATGGGGTTGACCGCGGTATCCACCACCGCCCGGTTGCGAGACTCGCTCGCCGCCAGTTCGCGGGTTTGTTCCCGGACCTGGCGGCGAATGATCTGTTGGCGGTTGAACAGGTGTGCCAGATAGGCCGCCAGCATGGCGCTGAGGGCCAGGCCGGCCAGCAGCACCGGCCAGGACGCTGCGCCCCGGTGCGCGGCAAGATAGTCCGGGCTGGGCCGCAGGGCAATGATCCAGTTGCGCCCCGCCACATGCAGGCTGTGGCGGAATTCCAGCCTGGCCGGACTCTTGTCCCACGCCCGCGGCAGATGGGCAAACAGCAACGCGTCACGTTGCAAGGCCGCCGACTCCATGATCCGCAGGGAGACATCCGCCAGGTCGAGTTGCGATTTATGCAGGGCGTCGAGAATGATCTTGTCGATATGGAACACGCCCACCACCATGCCCCGCAGCGCCGCCCGGCGTTCCGCCGGATCCCTCGCCGGACCCTCGTAAACGGGCGCGAACACCAGGATGCTGGGGCTGCGGGTGGTCTCCTGGACCAGGAAGACGGGCGCGCTGGCCACCAGCTTGCCGCTGTCCCGGGCTTCTTCCAGGGCGTCCCGACGCAAGGTGTCGGAGGCCAGGTCGAAGCCCAGGGCCGCCCTGTTCGGCTCCAGAGGGGTCAGGTAATGGATGGGAAAGTATTCATCGCGCGGGCGTGCCGGCACCAGGCGGCCTTCGGCATCGCGTTCGTTGACGCGGAAATCGGTCTGGCCGCCGGCGGCCACGGCTGCCTCGAAAGCGTCGCGTTGTGCGTGTTTCACCCGCGGCACCCATTCCAGTACCTGGATGCTCCGCATCCGGTCCTCGAGCGGGTTGGTGTAGCGATCGAACTGGCCTTGCGAGACCTCGGGGGTCGCGTGCATGAAACGGCGCAAACCGCGAACGGCCTCCAGGTTCACTTCGATTTCCCGCTCCAGCGAGGCGGCATGCAACTCGGCCAAATGCTCGAACTCGCCGCGCAGCCTGGTTTCCCGCAACTGATCCACGAAGCGCATCGCCAGCACACTGAGGGCGGCGCCCACGAGGAACACGAAGAGGGCGATGAAACCCGCGCGGGTGAGCCAAACGCGCGCTGTTCGGGTTCGGGGTGCGTGCATCGTATCCTGTCATTTCATGGTGTCAGGTGCAGTGGCAGTGCTTCCGCGGCCACTGGTTTGCCCAGATGGTAACCCTGAAACAGCGTACACCCCATTTCCAGCAGCGCCAGACGCTGTTCTTCCGTTTCCACCCCCTCGGCGACCACTTCCAGCTCCAGATGCCCGGCGATGGAGAGCACGGCGCGGATGATGGCGGCGTCCTTGGAGTCCAGCGTCAGCTCCCGCACGAAGGACTGGTCGATCTTCAGGCGATCCAGCGGCAGTTTTTTCAGGTAGGCCAGGGAGGAGTAGCCGGTGCCGAAGTCGTCGATGGCGAAGCGCACGCCACGGCGGCGCAGCACCTGCATCTTGTCCACGGTCTCGGCGAGGTTCTGGATCAACATGCTTTCGGTCAGTTCCAGTTCGAGCTGACCGGGATTGGCGCCCGTTTCTTCGAGCACGCGCTCGACGCGGGCGACGAAATCGGCCTGGTGAAACTGGCGCGCGCTGACGTTCACCGCCACGTTGCCGACCCGGATGCCCTCGCGCTGCCAGGCGACGAGCTGGAGACAGGCCTGCCGCAGCACCCAGTGTCCGATGCCCAGGATGAGGCCGCTATCTTCCGCGATGGGGATGAAAGCGGCCGGCGGGATGGCACCGCGCTGGGCATGCTGCCAGCGCAACAGCGCCTCGACACCGCGCAAGCGGCCGAGGGAGTCGAATTGCGGCTGGAAGTGCAGCTTGAATTCGTTGGCATCCAGGGCATGGCGCAGGTCGTTGCGCAACAGCAGGTGCGATTCGGCCGCGGCCTGCATGTCCGGCGCATAGAAGCGGATGGTATCGCGCCCGGCCTGCTTGGCGCGGTACATGGCCACCTCGGCGTGCTGCAGCACCACATTCGGATCGTCGCCATTGTTTGGAAACAGGGTGATGCCCATGCTCGGCGTGATGTGCAACTGGCGGCCGCCCAGATAGACCGGTTCGCATATCCCCTCGCGCAGTTTGTCCGCCACACGACGCGCTTCGAAGCCGGCATGGGATTTGTCCGGGCCCAGGTCGGGCAGTACCACCAGGAATTCGTCGCCACCATGCCGCACCACCGTGTCGCCCACGCGCACCCGTTGGCTCAGTCGGTCCGCGATCTGGCCCAGCAAGGCGTCGCCACTGCCATGGCCCAGGGCGTCGTTAAAGGTCTTGAAGTTGTCCAGGTCGATGAACAGCATCGCGCCATAGACGTTGCGCCGACGCGCCATGGCCATTTCCTGGTGCAAGCGTTCCAGCAGCAGATAGCGATTGGGTAGCCCGGTGAGAGGGTCGTGGCGAGCGTGATAGGCCACCTCGGCACGCGCCTGATGCATGGACAGACCAATGCCCAGTACATCCGTGACGCGCCGCAGAAAGGCCTCATCCTGCCGCGCAAGGGAATGTCCCTCGGCCAGATAGAGCGTGAGCACGCCTTGCATCTGGTGGCCCGCGAGTATCGGCAGGGCGTGGCACGCATGGTCATCCAGACCCGGATGACGCCGGCGAGTCAGGTCGTCCGGTCGGGCGCGGAACTGCGGCTTGGCCGACAGGGCCGCGCTGCCGCAGAGACACTCACCCAGAGGAACGCGTCCGCAATCGCTGATCTGCGCATGCTCCAGATCATGGCTGGCGACCATGCGCAGGCTCTCCGTCTGGCCATCCGCATCGGCGATGAAGATTGCCCCCTTGGGGCGCGGACCCAGCCAATCCGCCATGCCCAGCAGGGTTTCCAGCGCGCGTTGCAGGAACACGATGTTGTCGTGCGGCTGTATGGCCAGGCGCAGCATTTCCCCGATGATCTGCTCCTCGATGGCGGTGCGCCTTGCCTTCGCGCGTTCCGCCTGAATCTCGGAGAGATCCAGGGTGGTGCCCACGTAATGGCTCGGGATGTCGTTGCGGTCGCGCACCACCGTGATGCTGAGCCAGACCGGGCTGGCCTGGCCATGCTTGCGGCGCAGCCAGAACTCGCCTTCCCAACTGCCCTGGCGGCGCAGTCCCGCGTCGATCTGGTGGGGGCTGGCGCCGCCCCGTCGCCGCGCGAGCAGCCTGATCGCGCGCTTGCCCAGGGTTTCCTCCGCGCCATAGCCGGTCAAGCGGCTGAAAGCGCGGTTGACGCGCAGTATCCGGCCCCACGGATCGGTGATGACGATGCCTTCATGGGTCTCGAAGGCGGTGGCGGCCAGGCGCAGGGCGTCCACATTGTCGTGCGCGAGGGCGCAGATGCGATTGAAGGCCGCGGCGATCTCGGCCAGTTCACGTACGCCATCGACACTGATCGTGCCCGCGCCTTCCCCGCAGGCCATCAGATTGGCCGCGCGCACCAGACGCGCGGCCGGTCGGATCAGAGAAGCATGCAGCGTCAGCGCCAGCAGGCTGGCCAGCGCCAACGCCAGCAACCAGAACGGCCAGCCGCTCGCCAGCACGGATGCCGCCAGTAGGCCGGTAAACGCGAGGCCTATCGTCAGCGGCAACCAGAGGGCCAGGGAGGGCGGTCGCGGCCGCTTCATGAGCCGCCCTGGCCGGTTGGCGTCACTGAACATGAATCAGGGGTCAACAACGGGATCATCACCTCGGGTACCTGCATGGAATCTCATCGTTTATCCCCGCAGCAATGCCCGTGCCAATGCTGG
>CAZONS010000054.1:0-14709 GCA_964581195.1 uncultured Thiobacillus sp.
GGCGCTGGGCGCGACCCTCGCCGCCCTTGGAGGGCGCGCCGCCATGGCGAACCTGGAACTCGAAGCCTTGCGCCGTGAGGTGGAAGGCCTGCTCAGCGAGGAACGCAAATCATGGTGATCCATACCCAACTCGATTTCCTGCGCCATGGCGAGCCGGTGGGTGGCCGTCGCTACCGGGGCCAGACCGATGATCCGCTGTCGGAAAGGGGTTGGGCGCAGATGCGCGCCGCCACCGCCGAAACGCGTCCCTGGAGCGCCATCGTCAGTTCTCCACTGACCCGCTGCGCGGCGTTCGCGCGATGGCTGGCCGACGAGAGCGGGCTGCCGCTCGACTTCGATGATCGCCTCAAGGAGGTTGGCTTCGGCGTCTGGGAGGGCAGGACCGCGGACGAGATCAAGCGTGATGATCCCGACCGGGTGTTCGAGTTCAAGCGCGACCCGGTTGCAAACCGGCCGTCAGGCGCCGAGCCGCTGGTTGATTTTCATGCCCGGGTGGTCGCCGCCTACGAGGACCTTCTCGTTCGCCACGCCGGCGGCCATGTCCTGGTGGTGGCGCATGCCGGCGTGATGCGCATGGTGATCTGCCATGTGCTCGGCCTGCCCGCGGCGCAGGCCTACCGGATCAATGTCGCCTCGGCCGGCCTGGCGCGCGTCAAGGTCGAACAAAAGGACGCGCGCCGCCTGGATGTCCTGCAATGGCTGAGCCCCGGGCCGAGCCTCTGAGGCTCAGCCGCGGGTGTTGGAATTGCCCGCGAACTGGCTCAGTTCGACGCGCGGCGCCGGCGCCCAGCCGGGTTTGCGGTGCTCGGCCACGACATTGGTGAAGATGCCGCCGCGCACGTAGAACTTGGCGGTCAGGCGCATGAAGCGGGGGTCGGTGACGCTTACCAGGTCGTCGAGGATGCGGTTGGTGACGTCCTCATGGAAATGGCCTTCCTCGCGGAAAGACCAGATGTAGAGCTTGAGGCTCTTCAGTTCGACGCAGCGCTGGTCCGCGATGTAGTCCAGGAACAGGGTGGCGAAGTCGGGCTGACCGGTTTTCGGGCACAGGCAGGTGAATTCCGGGATCTCCATGTGGATGTGGTAATCGCGGGCGGGATTCGGGTTGTCGAAGGTTTCCAGGGTCTTGCTGGGCAGGGTAGGCATGAGGGCGGCGAGAAAAAGTAGAATGCGGCGCGAATTATAGACGTTCACTCCTGACAACCCCGGTTCCCCTTGCGCCTCAAACACATCCACATCGCCGGCTTCAAATCCTTCGTCGACCCGGTGACGCTCCCCGCCGGCGCGCAGTTGACCGGTATCGTCGGCCCCAACGGCTGCGGCAAGTCGAACGTCATCGACGCCGTGCGCTGGGTACTGGGCGAATCGAAGGCGCGCGAACTGCGCGGCGCCAGCATGCAGGACGTGATCTTCAACGGTTCCTCCGGGCGCAAGCCGGCCTCGCGCGCCTCGGTGGAACTGCTGTTCGACAACAGCGAGGGGCGCGCGGCGGGACAGTGGTCGCAATACGCCGAGATCGCGGTCAAGCGGATGCTCACCCGCAATGGCGATTCCAGCTACTGGATCAACAACGTCCAGGTCCGCAAGCGCGACATGGCCGACCTGTTCCTCGGCACCGGTCTCGGTGGCGATGCCTACGCCATCATCGAGCAGGGCATGATTTCCCGCATCATCGAAGCCAAGCCGGAGGAACTGCGCGGCTTCCTGGAGGAAGCCGCGGGCGTGTCGAAGTACAAGGAGCGGCGCCGCGAAACCGAATCTCGCCTGCGCGACACCCGGGAAAACCTCGACCGCGTCTCCGACATCCGCGAGGAACTCGGCCGGCAACTGGAAAAACTCGGCATCCAGGCCGAGGTGGCGCGGCAGTTTTTCGGATTGGATGCCGAACGCACCCTGAAGACCCGCGCGCTCTCGCTCACCCGCCTGCGCGAGGCGCGGGCGCGCCAGGCCGAGCTGGCGCGGCGGATGGAGGCCGCGCGCAACGAGATCGAAGCCAAGACCGCGGAATTGCGCCATCTCGAAGCCGCGCTGGAAAGTCGCCGGCTCGAACAGTTCAACGCCACGGAAGCGCTCAACCAGCGTCAGGCGCATTTCTACGAGGAAAGCGGCGAGGTGGCGCGGGTGGAACAGGAGTTGCGCCATCTGCACGCCACCCGCGAGCGTCTGGGCCAGGAGATCCGCCTGGCCACCGAGCGGCGCGCCGCGACCCGGCTCGAACAGGAGGCCGTGGCGGAAGAAATCGAACTGCGCGGCGCCGAGCTGGAGGCGGCCGAGGAACAGGCGGAGATCCTCGCCGAGCGCGCGGCACAGGCCAGCGACAACCTGCCGGAGGTCGATGCCGCCTGGCGCGCATCGCAGGCCGCCGTCGCCGAGGTGCAGCGCGATATCGCGCAACTTGAACAGTCCATGCAACTGGAAGAGGCCAATGCCGCCCACGCGGAGCGCGCCATCAATCAGCTGAAGGCGCGCGAACTGCGTCTGCTGCAGGAACGGGAGCGGCTGACGGAAAGTGACGACGCCGAGGTCGAGCGCCAGCAGATGGCGCTGGAAACGGAACAGGAGCGGGTCGAGCGCCTGCGCGACTATCTGGAGGCCGCGCGTGGCGAGTGGCCCCGGCACGAGGCGCGCCTGCGTCAGGCGCAGCAGTCGCGGGACGCGGCCAATCGCGAGTTGCACCGGCTGGAAGCGGAGATCGGCGCCCTGCGCAAGTTGCAAGGCGCGACGCAGCAGGCGGAAAGCGAAGGGGCGGCCTGGCTCACGCGCCTCGGTCTCGATTCGGTGCCACGCCTGTGGCAGCGGATACGCGTCGAGGACGGCTGGGAGACCGCCGTCGAAGCCGCCCTGGGCGAGGCGATGGCCGCCCTGGCGGTGGAGGCCGAGCCGACGTGGGCGGAACAGCCGCCGGAGGCGCGGTTCGAACTGGTGCTTCCCGCGCGCCAAGCCGAGGCGAGCGGAGCGCCAGTGATCCTGGCGCTCGCGCCCTCCGGCGAGGCGGACCTCAACCCGCTCGCCGACCTCGTCCATACGGACGACCCCCTGATCGCCCGCTTCCTCGCCGACCGACTGGCCCTGGCCTGGGCCACCGACAGTCTCCACCACGCGCTCGATCGGCGCGCCTCCCTGCCGCCGGGCGGCTTCATCGCCACCCGCGAGGGGCATCGGGTCAGCCGCGACAGTCTCGTGTTCAATGCCCCGGAAAAGGGCCACCAGGGTCTGATCGCGCGGGCGCGGGAAATCGAACGCCTGGAGCAGGCTCTGGAACTGGCGCGGGAAAGCGTCGAGGCGGTGGCCGAGGAGGTGATGCAGGCCGAATCCGCGCGCGACACCGCGCGGCGCCAGGGCGAGGCCCTGCAGTCACAGGTGACGCAGGCGCAGCACCAGGTGCATGAACTGCGGGTCAGCCTGGTGCGGGTGCAGGAAGCGGCGCGCCGGGTGGCGGAGCGGCGCGCCGGCATCGAGAAGGAACTGGATGAAATCTACGCGCAGCTGGTCGTGGATGAGGAGGCGTGGAATGACGCCAGCGAACGCCAGCGCGAGGCCAGCCTGGAGCACGAAGAGGCGCGCGAACGGCTGGACGGCGCGCGCGCGGCGCGCCAGGCCGCCGAGCAGAAGCTCCACGGTGTCCGGGAAAGCCTGCGCCAGGCCGAGAGAGAGGCGCAGGAGGCCACCTTCCTGGTGCGCTCGCTCGGCAGCCGTCTGAAGGACCTGGGCGAACGCAAGCAACGCGCGTCAGCCGGCCTGCTCGATCTGGAACGGGTCTGCGCCCGGCTGGAGACGGAACTGGAGCAGGCGCGGGAAACCCCCACCCTGGCCGCCCTGGATGCCGCCCTGCAACGCCGCCAGGAGGCGGAAGCCGCGCTGACCGTCGCGCGCGAGGCGCTGGAAGGCGCCAACGCCGCCCTGCGCGACCTCGATACGGCGCGGATCGCCGGCGAGCGCGCCCTGGAGCCGCTGAAGGAACGCGAAGTCGCGCTGGAACTGAAACTGCAGGAGGCGCGCCTGGGCGAAGCCCGCTACGCGGAAGAACTGGAGGGCGTGGACGAGGCGGAACTCGATGCCGCCGCCACGGCGGCCGGCATCGCCACGCGCGGCGAGACCTGGCTGAAGGCCGAGCTGACCCGCCTGGAGGCGGCGATCGCCGCTCTCGGTCCGGTCAACATGGCGGCCCTGGACGAACTGACGGCGGCGGCGGAGCGCAAGCAGTACCTCGACGCCCAGGCGGAAGACCTGGAAACCGCCGCGAACACCCTGGAAGAGGCGATCCGCCGTATCGACGCGGAAACGCGGGTGCGCCTGAAGGAAACCTACGACAAGGTCAGCCGCGAGTTCAGGACGCTGTTCACGGAGCTGTTCGGTGGTGGCGAGGCGCAACTCACACTCACCGGCGAGGAGATCCTCGATGCCGGGCTCACCGTGCTGGCGCAGCCGCCTGGCAAGAAGAACAGTTCCATCCATCTGCTCTCCGGTGGCGAGAAGGCGCTGACCGCGCTATCCCTGGTGTTCGCCTTCTTCCGTCTGAATCCGGCGCCGTTCTGTCTGCTCGACGAAGTCGACGCGCCGCTCGACGACAGCAACACCGAACGCTATTGCGCCCTGGTCAGCAAGATGTCGGCCCAAACCCAGTTCCTGTTCATCACGCACAACCGCATCACGATGGAGATGGCGCACAACCTGGTCGGGGTCACCATGCCGGAACCCGGGGTATCGCGACCGGTGGCGGTCGACGTGGAGGATGCCATCCGGATGGCGGTCTGATCCCCGCCGCGTGGGCTCAGCGGCGGATCTTGGTGGAGGGCACCTCGAAGCGGAAGGTGTCGTGGCAACCCGAGCAATAGGTCATCAACTCGGCCATCTGGCTTTGCGTCAGGCTCATGTCGCCCTTGGTCCGCGCGTCGCGCGCGATGACCCGCAGGGCCTCCTGCATGCCGATCGCGATCTGCGTGAACGCCTCCGGGGCGTTGGACCTGACATTCGCGGGGAGGCGGTCGAGCAACCCGGACATCGGCTGGGTGGAGAGGGCGACCGCTTTCATGTCCTTGCTGGCCAGCGCGTTGTGCATGTTGAACAGGCCGTGGAGAAACTCGCGCATCTCATAGAGCACCTGATTCCGTTCTTGCGCCGTCACCATGATGGCGATGCGATTGTCCTGGGCGGTGGGGGACAGCGCCAGGGCATGTGTGGAGATGCAGAGCAAGGCAACGGCGGCAAGGCGTCGGGACATGGAGTCTCCCCAGAGCGTCGGTGAATGGACCCGCAAGACTACTACCAAGTCCGTTGATTGGAGAAGGTCTGATTCCGCCTGGGCGCGGGCTTGTCACAATTTTTTGGTTGAGTGTCGGCGTGATAGCCGCCAACATGACCCGCACTGTCCCTCATGTCTGCCGCGGTGCCTCATTCAACCTCCTCCCTGCGCCACATCCTGCTGACCCGCATGGCCAGCCTGGTGGCGGGTACCGCTCTGCTGGTGGGGCTGGTGCTGATGCTGATCGGTCTGCATCCCGTGAGCGAACGCATCGCCGAGAGCCAGTTCCGCGCCGAGACGATACGGGTGGAGGCAAGTCTGGACGCGTTGTTCCTGCCCGCCGACCATCTGCTCGCCATGGCGTCCGGCTGGCTTGCCGGCGAGGCGCCCAGCCTCGACTCGGCGGACGCCTTCAATCGCTTGTTTCAGCCGGTACTACGTGTCCTGCCGCAGGCCACCTCGATCGTGGCCGGCACCTCGGACGGCCAGGCCTGGCTGCTGCTGCAGCAGACGGATGGCGCCTGGCGCAACCGCATGACCGACCGCGCGCGCTGGGCGGACCGCCATCTCCTGATCGACCGCGACGCCGCCGGTCGGGAGACGCGGCATTGGCAACGGCTGGACTATGACGCGCGCTCGCGCCCCTGGTACCGGGCCGCCGCCGGGAACGCCCCCGGCGAGACGGCCTGGACGCAGCCCTATCGCTTTTTCACCACCGGCGAACCGGGCATCACCGCTTCGTCCCGCATGCGCTTGCGCGATGGCCGCGATCTCATCATCGGCCTCGACCTTAAGCTGCGTGACCTTTCACTCGCGACCATGAAGGCGCGTGTCGGCTCGCGCGGCATGGCGCTGGTGTTGACCGAGGATCTGCGCTTGCTCGCCCTGCCGGCGATGCCGGCCGGCCAGGAAGAGCGCGCTTGGTGGCGACAGATTCTGCGGCCGGCGACGCAGGCGGGGATCGGCGCGCTCGACGCGGCGCTGCGGACCCTCCCGGCGCCGGATGTCGCCAGCGACGCGGTGTTCGCCTTTCGCGTCGACGGCGAGGGCTGGCTGGCCAGCATGCGCTCCTACCCGCTCGGCAAGCAGCGGTTCTGGGTGGTGACGCTGGCGCCGGAGTCGGATTTCGCGCCGGAATGGCTCACCTTGCTGGGCATGCTGCTGGCCGCGCTGGCCGTCCTGCTCGGCGCCGCCATGCTGCTGGCGCGTCGCCAGGCGCGCCGCATCGCCGCGCCGCTGGAAGCGCTGGCCACCACCAGCGAGCGGATCGGCGCGCTCGATTTTTCCGACCGCCCGGCGCCACCCAGCGGCATCGCGGAAATCGACCGGCTAGCGGTGGCGCAGGATGGCATGCGCGATCTGCTGCGGCGGCACCAGTCCACGCTGACCGCGCAGGCCGACGCGCTGCGCGCGCAGATCGCCGCCTTGCGCCAGGCGAAGGCGCAACTGCGCGAGAGCGAGGAATACAACAAGGTGCTGTTCGCCGATTCCGCCATTCCACTGGTGGTGCTGGATCCGGACAGCGGCCGCTTCATCGACTGCAACGAAGCGGCCGTGCGCATCTACCGCCTCGCCGATCGCGACGCCGTGCTCGGCCTGACCGTGGCCGATGTCTCGGCGCCGTTGCAGGAGCATGGTCGGGAGGCTGGCGAGGCGGCGCGCGCGCACATCGAGCAGGCGCTGGCGCGCGGGTCGCACGTGTTCGAGTGGCGCCACCGCCGTCCCGACGGCGAGGAGTGGGAAGCCGAGGTGCGCCTCATGACCTTCCATCATGTCGGTCGCGCCTTCCTGCAGTTCAGCCTGCAGGACATCACCGAGCGCAAGCAGGTCGCGCGGCAGCTCGAATATCTCGCGTTTCACGATGTCCTGACCGGCCTGCCCAATCGCGTGCTTCTGCTCGACCGGCTGCGCCAGTCATTGGTGCTCGCGCGGCGACGGGCGCGCGTAACCGGCCTGCTGTTGCTGGATCTGGATCGTTTCAAGGAAATCAACGACACCCAGGGCCACTCCGTCGGCGACGCCGTGCTGGTGGAGGTGTCGCGCGTCTTCCAGGCGGCGCTGCGCCAGGGCGAGTCGATCGCCCGTGTCGGCGGCGACGAGTTCGTCGTGCTGGCGCCGGGCGTGGATCAGGAAGCCGCCGAGCGACTCGCGGATCGGCTGGTCGCGGCGCTGCGGGTGCCGCTGGAGGTGAATGGCCAGTCGTTCTCTCTCGGGGTGAGTATCGGCATCGCGCGCAGTCCGGCCGATGGCGAGACGGCGGAAACCCTCTTGCGCCATGCCGATGTCGCCATGTACCGCGCCAAGGCGGCGGGCGGCGGCTACCGCTGCTACAGCGCCGACATGAGCGCGGGTCTGGCCGAGCGCATGGCCCTGGCGCGCGATCTGCTGGCCGAGTTGCGCGGCCAGCACGGCGATCGCGAGTCCGCGCTGACGCTGCACTACCAGCCACAGGTGTCGTTGCGCGATCACTCCCTTGTCGGCGCCGAGGTCCTGTTGCGCTGGCGCCGGGGCGACACCCAGGTCAGCCCGGCCGAGTTCATCGCCATCGCCGAGGAGCGCGGCATGATGTGCGAACTGGGCGACTGGGTCCTGACCCGGGCCTGCCAGCAGCTCGGCGCCTGGCGGCGGGCGGGCACCCCCTTGCGCGGTCGGCTCTCGATCAATATCGCCGTGCAACAGATCGAATCCGTGCTGTTTCCGGCGCAAGCCGAGGCGATCATCCGGGAGGCCGGGCTCGACCCGTCGCAGTTCGAACTGGAACTGACGGAGAGTGGACTCATGCACAACGTCGACCTCGCCCTGGCTCACATCGCCCGTCTGCAGGACAACGGTTTCGCCTTCGCCATCGATGACTTCGGCACCGGTTATTCCTCCCTGGCCTATCTCAAGCGCCTGCCCGTGGACAAGATCAAGATCGACATCTCCTTCGTCCGCGACATGCTGGAGGACCGCAACGACCATGCCATCGTGCACACCATCATTGGCATGGGGCGCACCCTGGAGTTGACCACCATCGCCGAAGGCGTCGAAAGCGAGGCCCAGGCCGAGGCGCTGCGGGCACTGGGCTGCGACGAGGCGCAGGGCTATCATTTCGGCTGGCCGGCGCCAGCGGCGGATTTCGCGCGACACTGGCTTCAGCCATGATCGCGCGCGGCACACGCGCATCGCGGTCTGGCGCCTTAACCGGCTATACTCGTCGCGCTTTTGCCGGTTGTGACAACTTTCGTGATCTGTATGGAACCCACGCCTCCCGAACCGAACGACGCCTACTACAGCACCTCTCAGGCCGCCAAGATGCTGGGCGTCTCCCTGGGCACCGTACAGAACATGGTCGAGGAAGGCGTGCTCGATGCCTGGAAAACATCGGGTGGCCATCGTCGTATCCGGCGCGAGTCGGTCATGGGCCTGCTCGCCAAGCGTGGACGGGCGCAGACGAGCCCGGGGCCGAGCGAAAGCGGGCTGTCGGTGCTGATCGCGGAGGATGACGCCTTCCTGCAGAAGCTCTACCGCAAGACCATGGAAGACTGGGGTCTGCCGCTCTCGATCGAGATCGTCGGCAATGGCTTCGATGCGCTGATGGTGGTCGGACAGCGGGTGCCGGATGTGCTGATCGTCGACCTGATCATGCCGGGCATGGACGGCTACGAACTGGTGCGCGCCCTGCACGGCAATCCCGCGCTGGCCCATACCGACATCATCGTGGTCAGCAGTCTCGGTCGCGATGAGATCGACCAGCGCGGCAGCCTGCCGCCGGATGTGCCGGTCTATTCCAAACCGATACCGTTCCACGAACTGCACGGATTCTTCCGCGCCAAGAACACCCAGAAACTCAGGTTGCAACGCGGCCGCTGAGTCTGTCCAAGGTCACTCCCAGCGCCAGCCCGGCGGCATGCGCCGTCCAGGCGACGCGGACGCCTTCGGGCAGGCCGGCGAGATCCGCGCCCACCCCCATGGCGTCGGTCAGCATCTTGCCGATCAACAGCAGGGAGATCGCGACGAGGCCGGGGCGCCAGCCGGGCCGGGTGCGCCAGAGCGCGCTCAACAACACGCCGGCCAGCGCCATGACCAGACCTGAGGCGCCGCGATAAGTCCGCATGTCGGGCGTGGCGAGCAGCAGGAACGCGCTCAGCGTCAGCGCGATCAGCAGCAGACGCGGCCACACGCGGGGGAGGCCGAGGCCGGTCAGGGCATGAACCAGCGCGACCAGCGCGCAGCCATCCAGCAACGCATGGCGGGCCGAGAAATACACGAAGTGGCCGCTCAGCAGGCGCCAGAGTTCGCCTTCGAGAATGGCATCGCGGCGGTACTCCAGGAGCGCCGCCGCGCGCTCCGGCAAACCCGCCGCCAGCAGGCCGAGCAGCGCCAGCCATAACCCTTCACGCGCGACCAACACGCCGCTTTCCCGCCAGGCCGCCCAGGGCCAGCAAGCCCAGTCCCAGCAGCGCCTCCAGCCAGCCGAGGGCGCCGCCGCCGCTATAGCCGGCGCGGTGTTCGATCCGTACCGTGGTGTCCGTCTTCACCCGCTGCCTGAAGCCATCCAGTTCCTTTTGCAGGCTGGGAATCAGTTCGTCCAGCGCCTTGTTGAAGCCCTCCAGGCGGGCGGCGCGGGAGCGCTCGGTGAACGTCGCCAGGGCCGCGCCGCCCTTCACGTTGGAGGTGCCGGGCGCGCGGAACAGCAGCTTGCGGCTGGCGACATCGAATACCGTGGCATCCAGCATGGTGTGGATGTCGTACTGGTCGCCATGCACCAGATAGGCGCCGATGAGGGTCCAGTACAACACCGACAGGGCATTGCTGTCGTTGAACTGGATCTGGTCGTGGGACAGCAGCGCCACCACCTCGACATTGAACATCCGGGCGGTCTGCTCCAGGTTGGCGAAGCCGCCGCCGGGCCGAAGGTAAGTGCTGGGAATGATCTCGATGCCGCCGATGTAGGCATGCTGGCTGAACGCCTCCCTGACCTTGGCGAGCAGGCGCATCTGCTCCGCTTCCGCGACATGGCTGCCCCAGGACGGGGAGGGGACGAAGGCGATGCCCACCCGCACCGGCGGTTTCAGCGTGGTGACTTCCGGTTTCATCGCCACTTGCTGGGCTTTGTTGCCGTAGAGGTAATCCACGACGCTGGCCGATTGCTTCTGTTGCCCTTGCGGCAGCCAGGAGGCGCAACCGCTCAGCAACAGCGCCAGCAGCCCCAGCCAGAGAGATTGTTTCGACATGTGATCCACTCCTTGTGTCATGTGTTGTTCGAAGATGGACGGCGGCCGAGCGCCAGCGCCGAGAGGCCGACCAGCACCACGGCGCCGAAGCCCATCGCCACATTCACCACCGGCAGGCCTTCGAGCAGCGCGTAGGCGCCGACGAAGCCCAGCATCGCCAGGTTTTCCCAGAGATTCTGCACCGCCAGGGCGCGGCCGGCGCCGATGCTCAGATGGCCGCGCTCCTGCAACAGGGCGTTGAGCGGCACCACGAAGTAGCCGCCGGCGGCACCGATGGCGGCGAGCAGCAGGGCGGCGGGGAGGAGGGCGGTCTGCTGCGCGAACAGGATCACCAGCGGCCCGAGCAGGAGACCGCCGAGAAGCGCGCGGTTGACCGTTTCCAACCGCACCAGGGCGCCGGCCAGGGCGGCGCCGAGGACGATGCCGATCGACACCACCCCCATCAGGTTGGCCGGCATCTGGTTCTCCAGCACGCCGAGCGCCACCGGCACCCAGGCGAACAGCAGCAGGCGCAGGGTGGAGCCGGTGCCCCAGAACACGCTGGTGCCGAGCAGGCTGAAACGGGCATCGCGGTCGCGCCAGAGACCCAGCAGGCCGGCGCGGAATTCGCGCAGCAGGCCCACGCCATCGAAGCGCGCCAGGGGATGTTCCGGCGGCAGCCGGGGGATCAGCAGGTTGACCGTGGCGGCCAGGGCATAGACGCCGATCACCCCGGTGAACGCCCAGGCGAGGCCGCGATCCGCCAGCCAGCCGCCGGCCACCACCCCCAGCAGGATGGCGACGATGGTGGAACCTTCCAGCAGGCCGTTGGCCTTGACCAGTTTTTCCGGACCGAACAGTTGGCTGAGGATGCCGTACTTGGCCGGCGAATAGGCCGCCGCGCCGAGGCCGGCGAGGCCGTAACAGAACAGCGGGTTGAGGCCGGCGGCCATCAGCGCGGCCGCGCCCAGCTTGAGGCCGTTGGCCAGCAGCATCACCCGGCCCTTGGGGAAGGCGTCGGCGAGCGCGCCGACGAAGGGCGCCAGCAGGATGAAGGGCAGGACGAAGCACACCTGCAGCAGCGGGATCCATTCCACATGGCCCTGGCTCTTGACCAGGCCGATGGCGGTGATCAGCAGGGCGTTGTCGCCGAAGGCGGAGAGGAATTGCGCCAGCAGCACCGCCAGCATCGGGCGCGAGCGCAGGGAGAGGTCGAGTTGGGGCTGTGTCATGCGGTTTCCGCCAGGGCTTTCAGCCCGACATGATCCACCTTGCCGGTGCCCAGCAGCGGCAACGCTTCCAGTACGCGAATCTCGCGCGGCACCGCGATCTCGGGAATGCCGGCGGCGCGGGCGGCGGCCTGCAGGGCGTCACGGTCGAGGTCGGCATCGGTGGTGAACAGGACGATGGTTTCGCCGCGCTGGGCGTCGCCACGGCTGCTGGCGGCGTGCTGTCGCTCCGGCGAGGCGGTCGTGGCCAGTTTCTCCACCACTTCCAGGGAGACCATTTCCCCCGCGATCTTGGCGAAGCGTTTCATCCGGCCGCGAATGTGGAGGAAGCCGTCCGGGTCGATCTCGACGATATCGCCGGTGTCGTACCAGCCCGCGCCCAGTTCGGAGGCGGGCGGTTCCAACACTGCGGGGTGGTCGACCCGGTAGTAGCCGCTCATCACGTTCGGCCCGCGCACGTGCAGGCGGCCGCCGCGCGCGATCCCGGGCACCGGCAACAGGCGCGCCTCGATGCCCGGCAGAAGTTGGCCGACGCTGCCGGTGCGGTAGGCCATCGGCGTGTTCACCGCCAGCACCGGCGCCGTCTCGGTGGCGCCATAGCCCTCCAGGATGCGGATGCCGAACCGCTCGAACCAGGTGGCGCGCACCGCATCCGACAACTTCTCGGCGCCGGCGATGACATGACGCAGTCGGAAGAAATCATAGGGATGGGCGAAGCGCGCGTAGTTGGCGAGGAAGTTGCCGGTGCCGAGCAGCACCGTGCAGTTGCGGTCGTAGGCCAGTTCCGGGATCACCCGGTAATGCAGCGGCGAGGGGTAGAGGAAGACGCTGGCGCCGGAGAGCAGCGGCAACAGGGTGCCGCCGGTGAGGCCGAAGGAATGGAACATCGGCAGGGCGTTGAGGAATTTGTCCTCCGGCGAGAGATCGATCACCGCGCGGATCTGCGCGATGTTGGCCAGCAGCGCCCGATGCGACAGCACCACGCCCTTGGGCTTGCCCTCGGAGCCGGAGGTGAACAGCACCACCGCCGCCGCTTCGGGATCGCCGGCGGGCGCGGGCAGGTACTGCGCGAGCAAGACCCAGAACTTGTCGAACAGGCCGACGCCGGTGGCGAGGTCCTCCAGGTAGAGCAGACGCTGTTGATCCAGCCCCGCCAGCGTCGGCTCCAGTTTGGCGGCGGTGACGAAGCGGCGCGAGGTGATGACGGTCTTCACTCCCGCCGCCGCGCAGGCATGGCCGAGACCCTCGGCGCCCGCCGTGTAGTTGAGCAGGGCCGGCACGCGGCCACGCGCCGTCAGGCCGAACAACAGCGCCACCGTCGCCGCCAGGTTGGGCAGCAAGACGCCGACCGTCTCGCCCGAACGCGTCTCGCGCGCCGCCACCCGGCCCAGACCCAGCGTCATCCGCAACAGTTCGCCATAGCTCATCTCGATCTGCTTCATGTCCTCCAGCAGCGGCCGGCGGCGGCCGTGGATGGCCACGGCGTCGAGGAAGGCGGCGAACAGGGTCTGTCGCGGCCGCGCCGTGAACACCATCTCCTGCATCAGCCGCCGCATCGCCTCGCCCGCCTGGCGGCGGCGCTGCTTGGCCGAACCGGATTCCGGCATGGCGATGCGCGTGGCGGGCAGGATGGTCAGGGTGATGCGCGGCAGGAGCTGCCTCGGGTAGCGCCCGGAGGTGCGCGCGAACCAGGAACGCGCCGGCCCGTCCAGGCGCACCGGCAGGACGGCGGCGCCGGTCTTCGCGGCGACGAAGGCGGGGCCGTCGTAGACCTTCATCAGGCTGCCGGTGTTGGTGATGCGTCCCTCCGGGAAGATCACCACCGGCCGCCCCGATTCCACCAGTCGGACGATGGTCTTCATCGCCATCGGGTTGGTCGGGTCCACCGCCAGGTAGTCCACCAGCGACAGCACCAGGCGGAAGAAACGGCTACGCGTCACCCCGGTATGCACCACGAACACCGGATCGAGCGGCAGCGTCACGCCCAGCAGCAGGCCATCGAGAAACGATTCGTGGTTGGCGATGATGAGCAGGCGCTCGGCGCGCAAGCCTTCCCGGCCGCCTTCCACGCGCAGGCGGAACAGCGCCTTGAACAGGCCGCGAAGGATGAACCGCATGAATGTCTTCAACATGGAAACCTCCTGATCAAATGACTATCTAATTGGTTATTTGTGGTCAAAAAAACTCACAGATTGTCCTGGATATAGGCCAGAACCGTGCTCATCGTCTCGGTGACGTGGGCGGTGTCGATCCAGAAAAACACTTCCTTGCCGACCTTTTCCGAGCGCAGTACCCCGGCCTCGTGCAGCACCCGCAGGTGGTGGGTGATCGCCGTGCGGGACAAGGGCGAGGCCGCCACGATCCGGCTGATGTTCAGACGTTCGCCGCGTTCGAACAGCAGCAGGATGCGTTGTCGCTGCTCGTCGCCCAGGGCGGCGAACACCTTGGACATCGGCACCCATTCCGTTGGTAGCGCATGTTCGTAGCGGCTTTTCATGACTATATTCTTAGTTATGAGTGAGGGCGCTGGCAAGTGGAATCTTGCGCGCGCCCGCCCCGTCGCTGTCGGGCAGGCGTCGACGGGTCAGAACCGTTGTTTGCTGACGCCACCGTTTTTTCTGGCCACCCGCGCCGAGCGTGGCGCGCTGGACGCGGTCTCCGTCATGGCGGTCGCGGTCACCACCGGTTCCGTGGCCACGAGTCGTTCGTTGTCCGGCGGGGTCAAGGGTGTGTCGCGATAGCCGCTGACCAGGGTCTTGCGCAGCATTCCCACGAGATTGAGCAGCCTCGCCTGGTCGCGCAGTTGCAGATTGCGGTTGTCGATGACATCGCCCATCGCCATGAAGCGCTCGTTCTGGGCGTTGGCGACATCCAGCAGCGAGCGCTTGCCGGCGTCGAACTGCAGTCGGTAGGCGTGATAGACGCGGCTGCTGGCGCTGACGCGGTCGAGCAGTTCGGGCTGGATCGCGCGCGCCTCCATGAGTTCCTGATGCAGCATGCCCAGATCGCTGGACAGGTTCAGCCGCAAGGTGTCCGCCGCCGC
>CAZONS010000055.1:0-9475 GCA_964581195.1 uncultured Thiobacillus sp.
CACGGCCTCGAAGGCCGGAACGGTGGTGTAGGCGAGGGTGGTGTCGAGGGTGACCGGCTCGTCGGCGACGTAGGCGATCTCCGCGCGCGTGGTGATCGGGCCGAGCGCGGCGGACAACTCGCCCCCCAGCACGGTGCTGAACGGGTGCTGACCATTGAAAACGGGTGTTCCCCCCGACAGGTCGACCGCGTAATAGGGGGTGGAGCGACGCCAGCGTTGCAGGCTGAGCGCCCAGTCGTAGCCGCGCTGGCTGGATGACAGGCGGGCACCCCAGCCGGCGCCACCGTCGGCTTCATCGACAAAGCGGCCCGTGCTCACCAGGGCGGCCATGGCCGGGTTCGGGGCGAAGCCGAGGATGCGGCCGCCGCTCTGGTCGATGGGTGACCAGGGGGAGTCCAGGCGGGGCATTTCCGCTTCCTGGAACCAGGGCCGCCAGATGACATCGAGCGTTCTGCCCTGGCCGAAGTACTCGTAGCGCAGCATGGGCAGGGCCCGGCGCCGGTCGGCCAGTTCCTCGAAGGGGCGACTCCAGTCTTCACGAACCACGCGATCGACCGGGGAGATTTCATCGGTCTTGCCCCAGCGCACGATCTGGTAGCCCAGGGTGGCACGGTGTTGCTCGCCGCCTCGCCATTGCAGGAAGAGGGCGTCGAGATCGGCCTTGGTCTCGCTTCGTCCGGCGGTGGTGGAGGCATGATCCTGCCAGGTGTCCAGCCGCGCCGCGATCTCGCCGCGCCAGGACGCATCGAAATCCGCCTCGACGACCCCATCGACATGGGCATGGTGGCTGACGCCGCCATCGCTGAACCATCCGGGGCTCAGTCGCAGCTTGCCGCGCCGCCAGTGCAGGGGGGCGTCGGAGGATTCCGCCGCTGGCGCGCCGGTCATGGGAGCCGGATCCCTCGCCACGGCGCTCGCCGGGACGGCCAACAGGAGGCAGAGCAGGTAGCGGAGGGAGTTCATGGACGCCACTTTTTCTCCATTTGTTGCGCCCGATCGACCAGGGCCCTGCGGGAAAAGAGATTCGAGTCCATGCCCTGATCGGCCAGGGTGCGGACATCCACCAGGCGGGTCGAGGTGCCGGACTGCAGGTCGGTCATGGTGCGATCCGTGACGACCCAGAACGTACCCATGCGTTCGATCCTGTTGACCAGCCAGCGCTTGACCGGCGTATCCGTGCCGCGCACGTAATAGTCCAGGCGCATGGGGGTGAAGGTGGCGGGATCGATCCAGCCGATGCGTTTGCTGTAGACGGAATTGTCGGGATCGAGCGGGGTGCTTTCCAGTTGCCACATCTTCCTGCCGTCGAGTTCGGTCTGGCCCAGGATGCGGTGGTTGTCCTTGCGCGGGTCGCGATCGCGCAGGTCCTCGAAGTAGAAGTCCGAGCCGAGGAACTTGCCGCCCTTGCGGTCGGAAGAAATCCGCCGCTCGCGACCGGCGGCGGGCAGGTAGACCCATTGGTCGCTGTCGTCGCTGCCGGCGAAATCATTGGTCAGCAGGCCCGTTCCGGCGATGTCGCGGGGATTGACGAAACGGATCAGTGTCGCCGTGTCGCCCCGCCTGGCGCCATCCTGGCGGTATTGATAGAGCTCCCGCACCCGGTCGACGCCGGCGCCGCTCAGGGTCATGACGCTGAAGCTGGCCTGGTCATTGGGACGCGGGCGATAGTGGATCTTGTTCGCCAGATCGAGGCCATCCTGTGCCGCCGCGACCTCCAGTGCCGGAGTCAGGAGCAGGATGAGCAGCAGGGGCGCATACCAGGGGGGGACGAACCGCGTGTGCATGGTGTTCTCCATATCAAGTCTGCCATCAGTTTGCACTGTCACTTGCCGACAGTGTAGAGGCGGGCAGGGCTTGAGGCGAACCGGCCACTGCCGCCGGATTATTTTCCTCCCACCTTTTCGAACAGCCGCATGGCTTCGGCGCGCTCGGGGAAGTAGTACTTGGCGGTGAACGCCGGCCGCAGGGTATCGACGGCCTGTTGCGTCTTCCCGCCGGCCTCGTAGGCGCGGGCGAGGTGGTAACGGAAGGTGGGGTTCTCGGGGGCGAGCCTCACCACCTCCTCAAGCAGCCTGATCGCCCTGGCCTTGTCGGACGTGTCCGTCAACAGCAGGCCCAGGGTATCGCGCACGTTCACTTCCTCCGGCGCGCGTTGCATGGCCGTTTCGGCCAGTTTGAGCGCGCGCGCGGGATCCTTGCCGCGCAGCAGCAGGGCCAGGTTGTTGAGCGCCGGGACATTGCCGGGGCTCTGCGCGAGGATGGCTTCATAGAGCGCGATGGCTTCCTGTTCCTGCCCCGCCTTGGCGCGGGTGTCCGCCAGGTAAAGGCGCAGTTCGTCGACCTTGGGATATTTCCTGATCCACTCGCCGATGAGCTTTTCGGCTTCCGCGCCGCGCTTGCTGGCCAGGAGCGCCTGGTGCAGCCTGATCACCCGGTTCGGAGCGGGGGTGAGGTTCAGCGCTTGGCGCAAGGGTGCGATCGCTTCGGCGGGGCGGCCAAGCAGCAACAGGATCTCGCCTTCGCGGTCATGGCCGACGGCGGCATTGGGCTGGCGTCGGGTGAGGGTCCGGGCATGCGCGAGAGCCTGGGCGATATTGCCCGACTTCACTTCCAGACTGAGCAGGCCCTGATGGAGTTCGACGGAGTCGGACCCCAGCGCCCGCGCGCGCTCCAGATTGCTCCGCGCCTCTTCCAGCTTGCCGACTTCGAGTTGCGCCATGCCCAGTTGCAGCGCGGTATTGGCCGATTTCGGCGACATCGCGGCGGCCTGCGCGAAGGAGAGCAGGCCGCGCTGCTTTTCCCCGGCCGCCATCTGGGTCTTGGCCAGGATCAGCATGGCCGGGGTCGAGCCAGGATTGGCGTTCACCGCCGCCACGGCATCCGCCAGCGCCTGCTTGGCATTGTTCGATGCCAGATGATGCTCGATCAGGCGCGCGCGATATTCGAGCCGGGCGGGCCAGTTCTTGATGGCGCTCTCCATCCAGCGGACGAATTCGCCGGGTTTCTTTTCCGTCAGCGCCAGGTTGGCCAGCGCCTCCATGGCTTGGCCATTGCGCGGGCTTTTCTCCAGGACGGTCTGGAAGCGTTTGCGGGCCTCGCCGATCCTGCCCGCCTTCACATCCAGCGCGGCGAGGTTGGCGGCGGCCGGGTAATAGCCGGGATCGACGCGCGCGATGTGTTCCAGGGTCGCGACCGCCTCGGGGGTTTTCTTCAGGGCGAGCAAGGCGACGGCCTTCATGTTCATCGCCGTCGAACTGTTCGGGAATTTCCTGTTGTAGGTTTCGGCGGCTTCCAGTGCCTGTTTGGGTTGGCGCTGCTCCATCAGCCATTGGAACAGCATCTCATCCGCCAGGCCCTGCTTCTCGTCCAGTTTGCTGGCTTCCCGCAGCCGGGCATAGGCCTCGTTCCGCATGCCGCGGGCACGGTAGCCGCGCGCCTGCAGAATGGCGATGTCAGGCGATTTCGGCGCCAATGCCGCCGCCTTGGCCAGGATTTCCGTGCCCGCCGCGTGTTGACCCGCGGCGATCCGGGCCTCGCCAAGCAGCGCCAGCACCCTGGGGTCGTCCTTGTATTTGCCGGCGAGCCTTTCCAGGTCGGACGCCGCGGTGGCGGCCTCGCCCCGGCGCAGATGCGCGCGCGCCACGATCATGCCGCTCTCGAACTGGTCGGGCTGTTTGGCAAGGACGCGGGAGGCGAATTTCAGGCTGGCTTCGTGATTGCCCAGCCGTTCATTGATCTCCGCCGCGAGGATCAGGCCCGCCGTGTTGTCGGGCAGCGCCCTCAGCAGTTGCTGTATCGATGCGTTGGCTTTCTTGAGGTGTTCCTCGCCACCCGTTCGCATCTCGAGATGGGCGCGCAGCATCTTGCCGAGCAGGCTGTCGGGCTGCCTGGATTCGATCATGGCCAGGCTCTTTTCCGCCGCCGCCAGGGCGCCCCGGCTGATCCGGATGTCCGTGATGGCGCCCAGGGCGGGGAGGTCGCCCGGAGACAACCGCGCGATGTGTTCGTATTCCTTCAGCGCCTCGTCCGTTCTGTCGAGTTGCAGGAGGAGGTTGGCCTTGATGTGGCGGATGTCCGTCGAGTCCGGGTTCTCCCGTTCCATGGCCGCGAGCAATTCCAGCGCCTTGTCATGTTCCTTGTTGTATACGGCGAGGCCGGCCTTGGCGAGTTGTATGGGCTCGAACAGTCCGGTCTGGCCGGCGTTGGCCCGCATTCTTTCCGCTTCCTGGATCGCCGTGACGGCCATCTCGGGTTTGCCCATCGCCAGGTAGGCCATGCCGCGCCGTCCGAGGATCGTGGCATAGGCGGCGGAACCGATGCCGGTCTTGGGGATTTCCAGATCGATCAGTTCCTGGTGCTTGCCCTGTTTCAGCAACGCCAGCGCGCGCAGCGGCAGGAGGGTCTCGGCCGCCCCCCCCCGCTTGGCCGCCTTGTCGAGTTCGTCCACGCTGGCCTGCCAGTCGCCCAGGGCCTGCATGGATTGGGCCAGCAATATGCGCGCGTCGATATTGCTCGGCTGCTCCTGCAGCGCGGTCTTCAGGTTGACGATGGCCTTTTGCTGTTGACCCGCCTGGATCTCCTGTCTGGCGGAGGCGACCAGTTCCTCGGGCGTCTGGTTCTGGCATCCGGAGAGCGTGAAGAGCGATGCGAGGAGCGCCGCGCTGAGCAGGGATAGAGGCTGGGTCATCATCTGTTCCTTGAGTGAGGGGCCGTAAACAAATAACCAGAACGTTCTGGCCGCGTTGGCGGGCGCGCCGCGGCGTTGCCGGGTGCGTGCATGGAACGGCCATGCCGCGCGCCCGGCGTCTTGCGGCGCCTCCCGCCAGCACACCCATAATCGTCCAGGTTATTCATTTACGGCCCCTTACTTGGCCATGCCACGAAGTTCCCGCAGTTTCTCGCGGGCCTGTGCCGCTTGCGGATGGTCGCCATGGCTGGTGACCAGTCTATCCAGTTCCGCCGCGGCTTCGCGCTTGTCGCCCGCTTTTTCCAGCGCGAGCGCGAGATGCCAGCGGATTTCCGGGTTGTCCTGCGCCAGCTTGACTGCCGCGCGCAGATGCGTGACCGCGCGCTGAGCCTGTCCCGCCTGCGCCAGCAGCCAGCCCAGGGTATCGAGCACGGCGGCGTTGTTGGGCGCGATCTTGTAGGCCTGCTCGGCCACCCTCAAGGCTTCCGCCGGGTTGTTCGCGCCGAGCAGCCAGGCCAGGTTGTTGAGCGCGATCAGGTCGTTGGGATTGCCTTGCGCCAGAATCCGGTACTGCGCGGTCGCCTCGGCGTGACGCTTGTTGTTGAGGAGGGATTGCGCGAGCGCATGGCGCACGGGCACATCGGCGCCATGGCTGGCCAGCCATTGCGCGAGCTGCTTTTCCCCCTCCGCGGCCTGGCCGCCCGCGACGAAGGCCTGATGCGCGCGGAGCATGGCTTGCCCATGTTTTCCCAGTTGCGCGCCCTTCAGGAAGAGCCTTGCGGCATCGAGGTATTTCCTGGTGCCGAACAGTATCTCCGCCTCGGCGATGTAGCCGCCCGCCGCCTTGGGTGCGCGGGTCTGCACGGAGCGGGCGATCCTGAGCCCCTCGTCCGGCTTGCCCGCCCGCGCCAGCAGAAGGGCCTTCTGGACGCTCGCGTCGGTGAATTCGGGACGCAGGCCCAGGGCCTTGTCGAGCGACTTCAGCGCGCCGTCATGGTCCTTGGCGATCTGCTGCGCCATCGCCAGCCGGTAGTGGGCGAGGGGGTTGGTGGGGCTGGCCACGACCCATTTCTGGTAGCTCGCCAAAGCGTCCGCCGCATTGTTCTGCATCAATTGAGCCGCGCCGATCAGATCGAGGAACTCCGGATTGCGGGTGGCATCGAGCGCGGAACGGGCTTCCACGAGGGCTTTCTCGGCATCACGCTTGCCCAGCCAGTAGCGCGCCAGCATTTGGCGCGGGGCCGCGTTGGCGGCATCGGCCTTCTTGGCCTGTTCGAGCTGCTTGAGATATTCCGCCTCGTTCTTTTCCAGGGCGGCTATCTGCGCCAGGGACACCATCGCGCGCGCGTTTTTCGGATCCTTTTTCAGGACGCCCTGAAAGCGCGCGCGCGCCGACTGAATGTCCTTCTTCATCAGGTCGAGACGGGCAAGGTTGCTGGCGGCCGGAAGGTAACCGGCATCGATTGCCATGGCCTTGGTGAAGTGACGGCGCGCCTGTTCCTCGTCCTGCCGCAGCAGGTGAATGATGCCGCGCAGGTTCTCGGTCAGCGGCAGGCCCGGATGCCGACGCTCCAGGTCATCGGACACCTTGAGGGCATCGTCATACCGCTTGGCCTTGGCGTGCGTCATCACCAGAAGCACATCGGCCTGCTGGTTCGACGAGTCCTTTTCGGCCAGTTCGGTCAGGGCCGCCACGGCGCCGCTCTCATCGCCGCTGGCCATGCGGCTGGCCGCCAGTTCGCGTATCAGCGCGGTGTTGCCGGGGGTCAGCTCGGCCGCCTTCTCCAGTTTCCGCCGGGCTTCCTGATAGGCGCCCTGGCGCAGGGCGATGTTGCCCTGCAGGGCGAGCAACTGGGCATCCTGGTCGTCGTTCTTGAGGTTGGAGATCAGTTCGCGGGCGCGTTCCGCCTGGCCGCTTTCGAGCATCGCGGTGGCGAGCAGCTTGCGGCCGAGTGTGTGATCGGGCGCGGCCTCCAGCACACGGTTGAGGTGCGTGATCGCGCTCTCGCGCTTGCCCTGGCTGAGGGCGATGGCGCCCACCAGCAGATTGGCCTGCACGAAGTCGGGCGCGCTGCGCAGGACCTCCTGGAGCTTGTTGTTCGCCGCCTCGAAATGTTTCTGGCGGAACTCGATCAGGCCTTCGAGGTAGCGGCCCATCAGGTTGTTCGGCGCGTACGTCTTCAACGTCGCGAGTTCCGCCCGCGCCTTGTCCAGTTGCGCCGCGGCCAGATAATGCTGCGCCACCGCCAGACGCGCCGGCAGATTGCCGGGCTCGCGCGCGAGAACCTTGCCATAGGCGACGAAGGCCTCGTCGGGGCGCGGCAGGGCGCGATACAGATCGGCCTTCATCAGCAACAGGTCGACGCGCTGTTCCGCCTTGGCGATGGCCTTGTCCACCAGGAGCAGGGCTTGTTCCGAATCCTTCCGCGCGTAGGCCAGGCCAGCTCTCACCGCCAGCGTATCGGGATGTTCGGGAACCAGTTCATCGGCCTGGGCGAGGTTGGTTTCAGCGGTTTCCCTGTCTCCGGAGAGGACATGGGCTTGCGCGCGCAGGGCCAGGATCGTGGCGTTGGCGTCGGCGCTGGCGCCCGGCAGGACGTTGACGTCCTTGAGCAGCTTGCCCGGCTGCCGCAGCAGCAGCAGTGTCCGGGCCAGCAGGATGGTGGCCTCGGGGGCCTGGTAGCCCTTGTCCAGTGCCTGCCGCAATTCCTTTTCGGCGTTGGTGTGATCGTTGTTGGCGTAGTGGATGCGGCCCAGGATGAATCTGGCCTCGGCATTGCCGGGCTGCTGTTGCAGGGCGTTCTTGATCTCGATGACGGCGGCCGCGTGGTCGCCCTTCTGTTCGTGCTGTTTCGCGTTGGCGATCCGCTCTTCCGGGCTGGCATGCCCGCGGGTCAGGTAATAGGCGCCCGCGGCGAAGCCGGCGAAGATCACCAGGGCGGCTGGGATGAGCAGTTTCTTCTTCTCCGCCAGACGTCGCGTGAAAGACCGTTTGGATCGACTCGAATGACTGGATTGCTTGCTCATGGATAGGCCTTCCTGGGGCAGTGGTTGCTGTAATCGTTGGAATGATGGCCGCGCGACGGGCTTACTTCAAGCCGAAACGATTCATCAGATCGTAGAGTGTGGGACGGCTGATGCCGAGCATCTCGGCGGCATGCGCGACGTTGCCGTTGCTGCGGCCCATCGCCTTGAGCACGGCGCGGCGTTCCGCCTCGTCGCGCACCTGGCGCAGATTGAGCGGTTCGTTTTCCTGCTCCGGCGAGCCGGCGAGACCGAGATCCTCCTGCGAGATCTGCGGGCCATCGGACATGATGACGGCGCGCTTGATGGTGTTTTCCATTTCCCGCACGTTGCCCGGCCAGGCATGGGACTCGATCGATTCGATCGCCTCCGGGGAGAAGCCGCGCAGGGCGCGCCCCTGGGACTGGACGAAACGTTCCAGGAAGGCGTGAGCCAGCAGGGACAGGTCGCCCTGGCGTTCCCGCAGGGGTGGGATGAGTACCGCGATTTCGGCCAGGCGGTAGTAGAGGTCCTCGCGGAAGCGCCCTTCCTTGATCAGGTCCTCGAGGTTCTGGTGCGTGGCCGCGACCACGCGCACATCCACCGCGATCTCGCCGCGTCCGCCCAGGCGCTCGATCACCCGCTCCTGCAGGAAGCGCAGCAGCTTGGCCTGCAGCGGCATGGGCAGGTCGCCGATCTCATCCAGGAACAGGGTGCCATGACTGGCATATTCGATCTTGCCTATGGTCTGTTTGGCGGCGCCGGTGAACGCGCCTTTTTCGTAGCCGAACAGTTCCGATTCGAGCAGGTTTTCCGGGATGGCCGCGCAGTTGATCGCGACGAAACGTTCCTTCACGCGCGGCGACAGTTCATGGAGGCCGCGCGCCAGGACTTCCTTGCCCGTGCCGGATTCGCCCAGCAGCAGGACCGAGGCGTCGCTGGGCGCGACCTTCTCGATGGTGCGGCAGACCTTGAGCATGGCCGGGTCGCCCGTGAGCAGCCCCTGTAGCGGTTCGGAACGCGCGCGGGCGGTGAGCTGGCGGTTCTCCTGCTCCAGGGCGAAGACTCGGAAGGCGCGGGCAATGACGATCTTGAGGATCTGCTCGTCGAAGGGCTTGTTGTAGAAATCGAAGGCGCCCAGGCTGATCGCCCTCACCGCGTTGGCGCGGTCCTGGTTGCCGGTGACCACGATGATCTTCGTGGCGGGGGAGAGCTGCAGGATCTGCTGCAGCGCGGCCAGTCCTTCGGTGGCGCCGTCAGGGTCGGGCGGCAGGCCCAGGTCCAGCAATACCACGGCGGGTTCGAAGCGGCGTATCTGGACCAGCGCCGCTTCCCGGTCGGCGGCAACCAGCACCTCGTAGTCGTCCAGGCTCCATTTGATTTGTTTTTGCAGGCCGACATCATCTTCGACCAGCAGGATTTTCGCGGGCTTGTCACTCATGTCTCAGGATTCGTCAGTGGATGGCAGTGGGAGGGGCAAGGGGAGTCGCAAGGTGAAGCGGCTGCCCTGGCCCGGGCGGCTCTCGACCGTGATGTCACCCCCCAGTTCCTGGACATAGGATTTGCATTCATAGGCGCCGATTCCCATGCCGGTTCCCTTGGTGGAATCAAAGGGCTGAAACAGTCGTTCACGAATGAACATGGCATCCATGCCGGCGCCGGTATCCGCGATCTCGATTTCCGCCCAGTGATCATTGCGATTCAGTGTAACACTCACCTTTCCCGTGTATGGCGTGGCCTCGATGGCGTTCTGGACGATGTGGCCGACCACGCGGGCGAGCTTTT
>CAZONS010000055.1:9575-14708 GCA_964581195.1 uncultured Thiobacillus sp.
GGCGTGGCCTCGATGGCGTTCTGGACGATGTGGCCGACCACGCGGGCGAGCTTTTCCCGCTCGGCGCGAACGCTGATGTCCCGGGCCCGGATGTTGAGCGTCGGTTTCAGGCTGAAGGCGTTCTTGGAGCGAATGACTTCTTCCAGCAGGTCCGCCAGGGGTATTTCGCTGCTGCTCGCGGCATCGGGCTTGTCGCGCAGCTTGATCAGCATGCGATTCATCCGGGCGACCGAGCTTTCGATCGTCGCCAGCATGTCCTCCTGGAATTCCGGCTTGTGTTTGTGCCGCTCCGCGTTGGCCAGCAGGAGCGAGAGTTGCGCGACCAGGTTCTTGATGTCATGCACCACGAAGGCCGCGGCGCGGTTGAACGATTCGAACTGGCGCGCCACGGTCAGCGCCTCGGCGTCGCGCGCCTGGGCGATGTGGGCGCTGGCCTGGCGCGCGGCGGTTTTCAGCAGGTCGCTGACTTCCCAGTCGAAGGTGACCTTGCCGAGCGAGTCCGCCAGCACGATGACGCCGATCAGATTCTCGTGCCAGAATAGGGGGATCACCAGCCAGGCGCGGGCATCGCCGGCCAGCCAGGCGGGTGGGGCGGCGTCTCCCAGCAATTCGGGTTGTTCCTCGCACTCGTGCAGATCGAGCACCCAATGGCTGGTGGCCAGGAAGACCGCGAAGGGATGATCGGCGGAGAACTGGCCATCCAGATCCGACCAGTTCCAGTGGGCGGTGCGGCGAAAATGGCCGTCATCCTGCTTCAGCCAGAGCGCGGCGGCCGGGCTTTCGGCCAGACCCGCCATGGCTTCCAGACTGCGTTCGTAGACGCGGGCGCCTGGCGTTCCGGCGGCCAGCAGGCTGGTGAATCGCAACCATTCCTCGCGGTAGTCGTAGCGATAGTGGAAGAAGTGCTTGGACAGGAAGACCCGCAGGCGCGCGCGGGCGAGTCCGGAGAAGACCGTGACCAGCAGCAGGGCGATGGCGCCGAAGAGAAACACCGTCTGCAGCAGCGTGCCCCAGTCGCCACCCACGATGCGCAGATAATAGCCGGCCGCCGCCATGAGAATGAGGTAGATGCCGGCGCCGACCAGGGCCACGGAGTGGAAGGCCATGCGATGGGAGATCGACAGCGGCCGGTTGTCCGGGCGTCGCCGCAGGGAGATCCAGAGAAACGGCACCAGCAGCGCGTTGATGGCGCCACGCGCGGACCAGGTGTCGGCGGACACTCCGGTGAACAGCATGGCCTCCGAGTAGAGATAGAAATCGAAGGCGAACATGCCGCCCAGCGCCAGGGAGAGGAACTTGATGCCCCAGCGCTCCTGGGGGCGGGCGTTGCGATAGAACTGCTCCACCAGGACCATGCCGAAAATGGCCATCAGGTTGGGGATCAGCACATAGGCCAGGAGACTGCCGAGGCGGCCCGGCCAGAGCAGGGCGAAGGTTTGCGCCACGAGGGCGGCGATGCCGATCAGCAGCAGGCCCCGTCCCAGTCCGGCGAATCCGGGGGTATCGGGGGGCTCGTCTTCGCTCAGGCGCTTCACGCCCTGCCAGAGGAACCAGAGCCAGGCGAGGCTACGCGCCATCTCCAGCAGGGCCACCACTTCCATGCCGACGCCGAAGCCGGCCTGGCCCGCCGCGAACAGGGCCCAGATGCTGGTGATCGCGGCGGGCTGTGCCAGGCGCAGCCCCGTGTTCGCCCGCCGCATGCCGACCAGGGCCAGCAAAGCGAAAGCCACGGCGGCGAGGCCGTAGCTCACGCTGGCAGCCAGCATCAGCGCACCCCTTTGCCCAGGACCACGACCTGGGCTGTCTGGAGCAGGATCATGAGGTCGAGAAAGAGGCTGTGGTTCTTGACGTAGTAGAGGTCGTACTGGAGCTTCGACATGGCGTCCTCGACACTGGCGCCGTAGGGAAACTTGACCTGAGCCCAACCGGTGATGCCGGGTTTCACGCTATGGCGGGCGTGAAAGAAGGGAATCTGCGCGGCCAGTTCATCGACGAAGAAGGGTCGTTCCGGGCGCGGCCCGACAAAGCTCATCTGACCGAGGAACACATTGATGATCTGCGGCAACTCGTCGATGCGCAGGCGGCGGATCAGGCGTCCGACGCGGGTGGTGCGATCGTCGTTCTTCGCCGCCCAGACCGGACGGCCATCCTTCTCGGCGTCGGTGTACATGCTGCGGAACTTGAAGATGGTGAAGGGCTTGCCGTACTGGCCCACACGCACCTGGGTGTAGAACATCGGACCTTTGCTTTCCAGGCGGATCAGCAGGCCGGTGAGCAGCATCAGCGGCAGGGTGACCAGCAGGAAGGCGCCACTGACCATGAGGTCGAACAGGCGCTTGATCAGGTCGCGGCCGACGCCCTGGCTGAAGCCATCGGAAAAGATCATCCAGCTGGCATTGATCGCCTCGAGCGGCAGGACTCCCGTCTGCCGCTCGAAGAAGGCCGGCAGGTCGAGCACGCTGATGCCGCGCAGCTTGCATTCCAGCAGTTCCGAGACCGGCAGACCGCCACCGCGACGCTCCCGGATGGCGACGACGATCTCGTCTATGGCCAGGCGGTCCACCACCTCGCCGAGGTCGCCCGTTTCGTCCAGCACCCGCTCATGCGGGACATAGTTGTGCGCTGAACCCATCGGCAGGTAGCCGACAATGATGAGGCCCTGCGCCTGGCCCTGATTGGCAAGCTCGTCGATCCTGGCGGCACGGCTGCCGGTTCCCAGCACCAGCACGCGTTTCTTGAACAGATCGACCTTGTCCCACTCGATGAAGAGCAGGCGCATGAGGACGATGGAGAGGCAGGATATGACGATGGCAGAGAGCAGTTCGCTATCGCTGGCGAACACCTCGGGCAGGATCAGGGAACCCGAATAGAGCAGCAGACCACTGACGGCGAAGCAGCCCGCCACGCGCAGGAACAGGCTGCGCAGGCCGATGGTCCAGGCCCAGCCATACAGGTCGAACATCGAACTGAGCAGGGTCAGCACGGCGGCGAACAGCCAGGGTTTGTAGAGGAGGGTCTCCGGGCGCGCTACAGCCTGTGCCTGTCCATGTCGCTCGGCGGAGAAATCGCTGGCGAAATAGAACACCAGGAATTCCAGCACCATGAGCAAGAGCATGCTCACTGAAATGTAGTGACGAAAGAAGCGGATCATGGACTAGTCGGGCAAGCGTCCTCTAGTGAATGGTCAGCACGCCGCAATCTCCCGTGCGACGGCGCGATAGTTGTGTTTCGGCCGGCATTGTAGTCGCTGACCGCATGATCACGGCGAGCTTTCGGCGATCAGTCTTTCCAGGCGGTCCAGGGAAAGGCGCGGAATGTGGCCGTGCCGGGCCTCCCTGCCCACCATGCGGACCTGGACGTCCGCCGGTTCGGCGTAGATCAGATAGGCCATGCGGTCGCCCCGATCCCGCACCTTGTAACCGATCTCATTGTTGACCAGGAACTGCTCGAAGTCCTTGCTCGCGTCCTCGGTGATTTCGAGCTCGATCAAGCTGTGTTCGGAGACGGCGCCGGATACCGCCGCTCCGGTCAGGACGGGGCCGAAGCGCGCGAACACACGCATCACCTCGCGCGCCTGCCGTCTCAGGGCAGCGAGCAGGCTGGCCTGCTCATCGGGGTCGAACAAGGCCTGACGCTCGGTCAACGCGGTATCGACTTCCTCGTTGCTGGGCATGCGGAAGCCTTCCGGCAGGCCGAGTTGGCGGGCCGCCTTGCGTTTGGCGAGGGCATAGTCGCTCAGGCCATGTTCGGCCATGAGACGCGCGGCCAACTCCGCGACGAGAGCACGCGCCTGTGGCGCGCGCGCGTCACGCGCCGCCATCAGATTCTGGGTGCCGCCGCGGGGGGCGAACCCGGGGCGGGCGGAACCGGAATCGAGGGCGCCGCCGCCGACGGCGCCGGGACTTCCGAAGCGCCAGGCGGGGTTTCCACAGGGGCCGGTTCCAGGGCGCCCGGCGCGAATTCCTGGAAGAAGTACTCGGGCACCCCCTGGCCTTCCGGCAGGGAGAGCCCGGTTTGGGGATCCACATTCACGCCGACGATGCCCTCGGGGGGCGACAGTGGCGCCTCCTCCACCCCTTTCAGGACTTCACCCATGTAGCGGGTCCAGATCGGCAGGGCCGTGCCGCCGCCGGTCTCGCCGGAACCCAGCGAACGCGGCTGGTCGTAACCCATCCAGGCCACCGCCACCCGCGTCTTCTGGAAGCCCGCGAACCAGGCATCGCGGCTGTCGTTGGTGGTGCCGGTCTTGCCCGCCAGGTCGCCCCGGCCCAGCTTCAGCGCCCCGGTGGCGGTGCCGCGTCGCACCACATCGCGCAACATGGTGGTCATGATGAACGCATTGCGCGGGTCGATCACCGGCGTCGGCGCGATCGGCGCGAAGCTTTCCAGGATGTGGCCATCCTTGTCCGTGACCTTGAGCAGGTGCCAGGGGGTGACCCGGCCGCCACCGTTGACGAACACGGCATAGCCGGCCGCCAGCGACAGCGGCGTGACCTCGCCGGCGCCCAGGGCCATGGTCAGGTAGGGAGGAATGCGGTTCATGTCGAAACCGAACCTGGCCGCGTGCTCATGCACGAACTGGACACCGGCCGCCTGCAGCACGCGGATGGACACCAGGTTCTTCGATTTCGCCAGGGCGTTGCGCAGGGTCAGCGGTTCGCCGATGGTGCCATCGTAGTTCTTCGGTTCCCAGGCCACACCGCCGGTTTCCGCCGCATCCACCGTGATCGGCGCATCCTCGAACACGCTCGACGGGGTGATGCCGCGCTCCAGCGCGGCGGAGTAGATGAAGGGCTTGAAGCTGGAGCCCGGCTGCCGCCATGCCTGGGTGACATGGTTGAACTGGCTGCGGCTGAAGGCGAAACCGCCGACCAGGGAACGAATCGCGCCGGTGTCCGGGGACAGGGAAATGAAGGCGGCCTCGACTTGCGGCAGGTAGGTCAGTTGCCAGGGCGCGTCCGCCGCCACGCGCACCACGCGCACCACGCTGCCACGCGCCAGGCGCTTGTCCGCCGCGAGCTTGCTGGAAAGAAAGCGTTCGGCGTACTTGATCTCGCTGGGGCCGAGGTCGACGGTGTCGCCGCTGCGCATGCGGACCCGGATGCGGGCCTTGTCGACCGAGAGCACCACGCC
>CAZONS010000056.1:0-14497 GCA_964581195.1 uncultured Thiobacillus sp.
TGTCGACGTCGCTCGTTGTCGCAACAGCCCATGGCGCGAACCTCTCCGCGCTCAACGCCGAGTGTCAGACCGCCCTCAAGGGGACGGATATCGCCGTGGCCGAGCGCGAGTGTGCCGCCGCCGTGGAAGAGGCCAGCGGCCGCCAGAGAAATGATCCGGAACAGCGGGCGCAGGCATATGACAACCTGGGCGATCTTCAGTTGGCCCAGGGCAAGCTGGCGGAAGCGGAGGAGTCGTACCGGCGCGGCATCTCGGTGCGCGAGCGCGCTTTCGGCAAATATGCTGGCGAGACGGCGGTGTCCTACGAAAAGATCGGCAATGCGCTGTTGAAGCAGAAAAAATACCCGGAGGCGGAAATCCTGTTCGCGCGCGCCCTGGAGAACCGCGAGAAAAGCTTTGGGGAACAGAGCCGCGAGGTGGCGGATTCCCTGAATACCCTCGGTGTCGCGGCGATCGCCGCGGGCAATGCGGCCAAGGCCGAAGGGTACTTCCAGCGCTGCGCGCAGCTTCGCGAAAGACTGTTCGGCATGCGTAACGCCGATGTCGGTCGTGCCTACCAGAATCTGGCGGTCGCGGTGCAGATGGGGCGCGGTTTCGATGCCGCCGCCCCCTATTATGAAAAGGCGCTGCTCGCTCTCGAGACGGCTCTGGGCAAGGATGACCCAGGCCTGACCGAGGTCGTCGAGGGGCTCGCGCGGGTCGCATCCGCGCGCAAGAACCCGCGCGAGGCCGATGCGCTCTGGCGGCGTGCCCTGGTCTTGCGAGAACGCGCACTCGGGCCGGAGCATGTTTCCGTCGCGGTGGCGCTCAACGAGCTGGGGGTCAATGCCATGCAGCTGAACCAGCTGGACGTGGCCGAGCAGGCGTTTCGGCGGGCCTTGGCGATACGCGAGAAGACGCTGGGCGTGAATCATCTGGCCACGGCCGAGGCGGCCAGCAATCTCGGCATCCTGTTGCATGCCAGGGGCGACCGTTCCTCCGCATTGATCCTGCTGCGCCACGCGGCGGCGGTGACGCATGTCGGCCTCGGTGGCAACAACGCCTTGAGCCAGTCGCGCTGGGGCAATCTCGCGAAGGTGGAACAGTCGACCGTGGCGGCTCCGGCGGCGGCCAGCGCGCCCGCGCCGGCTCCGGCCGCCACGCCGGCCGCCAAAACCGCCGGCAAGCCCGCCGAGAAGAAGGAGGAAAGGAAAGAGGAGAAGAAGAGCGGCAGCGGCTGGAGCTGGCCGTTCTGAGCGCGCCGCATCCTGAAATGAAAAACGCCCCGAATCGGGGCGTTTTTCATTTCAGGATGGCATCAATCCCTGGGGCAGGAGTTCATGCCGAGGAGGGGGTAGAACGGGCAGAACTTGAACAGCCCGGTGGCCAGAGGCACCACCCCGATCCACGCCCAGATCGGCCCCTCCAGAATCGCCCAGGCAACCAGGGCCAGCCCCACGACGATGCGCAGGATACGATCGATACCGCCAACATTCGCTTTCATTTCCAGTCTCCAATCAAGATCAACACGATGAACGTCTCCATTCGGGAGTGACGACAGCCTACGTGCCCCTCTCCCCGCGCATCAGTGACTTAGATTACATTCGCGAAAATGCAATAAAGGGCATACTTCCGACATAGGTATTGTCCATTTGGTGCGATGCACTCATTGTTTGGGTATACTGCGAAAGTAGTAGGGATAACTCGATAACACTAATTATTCTTGGACAGCTATTGGAGACAGCCATGGATAGGTTTGGCGAAGAAATCACCCCCGATATGAAAAAGGCCCTGGATTGGGTTCCGACCATGGTCTGGTTGGCCGATCTGAAAGGCAATTGTCGTCACGTCAACCGCGCCTGGCTGGAGTTTTCCGGCCGCGATCTGGACGAAGCGCTGGGGGAGGGATGGCTGTCCGCCATGCACCCCGAGGATGGTCCCGCCTGGCAGGTCCAGATGGCGGAAGCGGCGCGGACGATCAAGCCTTTTTCCGTCGAGTGTCGCCTGCGTCGCCGTGACGGTCGTTACCGCTGGTTGCTGAAAAGCGGGGTGCCGTTGATGTCCGAGCAGGGCGGCTGCATTGGCTTCGTCGGCCACTGCGTGGATGTCAGCACCCAGAAACAGGCTCTGGAGTCGATGCGGCAGGCCAGGCAGAAACAACGCTCCCTGCTGGGCAGTCTGCGGGAGGCGGTCACCGTGGTGGAGGATTTCCTGCAAAGCGAATCGCCCACGCCGAAGCCGCAGCACGACGACCGCCTGACGCCACGCCAGCGCGAAATCCTGCACCTCATCGCGCGCGGTTTCGCCACTCGGGAAATCGCCACGCAACTGCATGTCAGCGTGAAAACCGTGGAAAGCCACCGCGCGCAACTCATGCAGCGGCTCAACATCCATGATGTGGCCGGCCTGACCCGTTACGCGATCCGTACCGGCCTGATCGCGACCGACTCCTGATCAGTTCGCTGACGCCCGCCGTCGCAAGGGGGCGGGCGCCAGCACCTCGATACGCTCGCGCCCCAGCCGCACGCAGCCTTCCTCCTCGAACTGCTTGAGCAGTCGGGAGACGATTTCACGGACACTGCCCAGTTCATCCGCCACCGTCTGATGGGATAGCGTGATCAGCGGTCCGCGTTCCAGCAGCCAGGCCGCGAGGCGTTGATCGAGCCTGCGGAAGGCGACTTCCTCGACCAGCTGCATGAGCCCGGTCAGGCGGTCGGCGAAAAGTTTGAAGGCCATTTCCCGAAACGGCGGATGCTCCGCCACCAGACGCAGAATCAGCGGTCGCGGCAGCGCCAGCGCGGAGACGGGGGTTTCCGCGCTGCCGCTGGCGGGATAGGGCTCGCCGCCGAGCAGGCAACTGACGGTGACGATGCAAAGCTCGCCAGGCCGCACGCTGTAGAGCCGGATCTCGCGGCCATTCTCGGCGCGCTTGCTGACCTTGATGCGCCCCTCCAGTACCAGCGGCAGCGCCTGGCAGGCCATGCCGGCGTCGAACAGCAGCGTTCCGGCCGGTGCCTTCATCGCCACGGCCTGGCGTTCGACCTCGGCCGCCAGGGACTCGGGCAGGGTCGCCAGGGTGGGAAACAGCGCGGCGACTTCCGGGTTCATGGCCTCACCGCCGCGCTGATCGCGGCGATCCGGGCCCGCCGGATGGCCGTCGGGATGGCGTTCGCCGCCACCTCGCGGGCGATGCCTCCGGCATCGACCGCGCGCGCCGCCGCGAGGGCCGCGCGCAGATGATCCGCCTGCGGATAGGGGCGCTCGCGATAGCCCTCGCGGCCGTGATAATCGGCGGCGCAGGCGGCCAGGGCGTCCTCGAAACGGTCGGGTCGGCGCAGGGCGTCCAGCCGTTCCAGAAGTTCCAGCAGCGTGGCCGGCCGCAGTTCCAGGGCGCGATGCACGTTGCCATGGTCGCGGGCGACGATGACGGCCAGATCACGACAGTCGAGCGGGGCGCGCAGGCGTTCGCAGACCGCCTTCACCAGGGCGACGCCACGGCCTTCGTGGCCGTGGTGTTTCGGCCAGAATTCGGCGGGAGTGACCCCCTTGCCGAGATCGTGCAGCAAGGCGGCCACGCGCGCCGGCAGATCGAGGCCCTGGCGCGCGGCTTCGTCGATCACCCGCATGACATGCTCGCCGGTGTCGATCTCGGGGTGATGCAGGGGGGGCTGCGGCACGCCGAAGAGTACGTCGATCTCCGGCAACAGGCGGGCCAGGGCGCCACATTCGCGCAGCACGGCAAACATCCGGGAGGGGGTGGCGGCCATCAGCCCGCGTGACAGTTCCTGCCAGACCCGCTCCGCCACCAGGGCGTCGACCTCGCCATCCGCGACCATCGCGCGCATCAATGCAAGTGTTTCCGGCGCCACGCGGAAGTCCGGGAAACGGGCGGCGAAGCGCGCCAGTCGCAGGATGCGCACCGGATCCTCGGCGAAGGCGTCCGAGACATGGCGGAACACCCGCGCCTCGAGGTCGGCGCGACCGCCGTGGGGGTCGATCAGGCGGCCATCCTCGGTCAGCGCCATGGCGTTGATGGTGAGGTCGCGCCGCAGCAGATCCTGTTCCAGGGTGACGTCGGGCGCGGCGTGGACGACGAAGCCCTTGTAGCCGCGCGCGGTTTTCCGCTCGGTGCGGGCGAGCGCGTATTCCTCGCGGGTGCGCGGGTGCAGGAAGACGGGGAAATCCTTGCCCACCGGCTGGAAGCCGAGGGCGATCATCTCCTCGGGGGTGGCGCCCACCACGACATGGTCGCGATCCTGCACCGGCAGGCCGAGGAGGTCGTCGCGCACGGCGCCGCCGACGACATAGCTGGTGAGGGACATGGCTGTATTCAGGCGATGCGGGGTTCAGCGTCCGGCATGGGCGCGGAAGGTCGTGTAGCCGCGGCGCGGGCCGGCTTCCCGGAGATAACCGATGACGCTTGCCAGTGGCGTCGGCGCGCCAAAGGGATGCGGGCAGTCGCTGGCACAGACGTTGTCGCTCAACATGGCGTAATGGTTGTCCCGGGTCATGATCTTGTCGCCCGGCTTCAGTTCCATCAAACGCGCGAACCAGTAGGAGGGCGTCTCGCCCAGCGGCATGACGAGGCGGCACAGGCCCAGGGTGGCGGCGGTGAGCCGAACCAGTTCGGCCAGGGTGTGGATATCGGGACCGCACAGGTCATAACGCCGGCCGAACGTCTCTCGGTTGTCCAGGGCGTCGGCGAAGGCGCGCGCCACGTCGCCCACGTACACCGGCTGGAAACGGGCGCCGGCACCGGCGAGGGGGACCACCGGCGCCAGGCGCAGCAGATCGGCGAACAGGCTGAGGAAGCTGTCGCCCGGGCCGAAGATCACCGAGGGCCGGAAGGCCGTCACATCGAGATGCGGCGCGGCCAGGGCCAGGGCCTCACCCGCGTGCTTCGTCCGCTGATAGCGGCTGCGCGAATCGGCTTCGGCGCCCAGCGCGCTCATGTGCAGGAGTCGGCGCACGCCGCTGTCGGCGCAGGCGGCGGCCACCGCGCGCGGCAGGTCCACATGCGCGCGCTGGAAATCTCCCCGTTTGCGTTCGTGGAGGATGCCGACCAGGTTGATCACGGCATCCATGCCCTCGAACAGTTCGCGCAGCCGGGCCGGGTCGTGGATGGGGCTTTCGACCACCTCGACACCGGGCAGCACCAGCAGATGCTTGCAACGTTCTCGATGCCGGGTCGGCACCCGCACGCGCAGGCCGCGGGTGGCGAGCAGGGGGACCAGATGCGAGCCGACGAAGCCGCCGCCACCCAGTACGCAGATATTTTTCAGGGTCATGGTTCGGTGCCTGTGCAAGGGTTGTGGGAGCGAGCCCCGATCATGCCGGGCTCAGGATGCCGTATCGGCATCCTGAGCCGGCGCCGCCGGCGCGCGTGGCCGCGCCGGGATGGTGCCCAGGCGATCCTTGAGCGTGCGCGCCTCGCCACCGAAGCGGTTGCGATAGAACATGGCATTGGTCAACACTCTTTTCACGTATTCGCGGGTTTCGGCGAAGGGGATGCTTTCCACATAGATCGCGCCCTCCAGCGGGATCTCCGCCTGCCAGCGGCGGGCGCGGCCGGGACCGGCGTTGTAGCCGGCGGTGGCCAGGACCGGAGACTGATCGAGCGAATCGTAGATGTGCTTCAGGTAGAAGGTGCCGAAACGGATGTTGGTTTCCGGGTTGCCCACGCCGGCGTGCGCCTTGCGACCGAGGCCCAGTTGATTGGCGATCCACTTCGCGGTGGCGGGCATGATCTGCATCAGGCCGGTGGCCCCGACCCCGGAGCGGGCATAGTCGACGAAGCGCGATTCCTGCCGCATCAGGCCGAATACCCAGGCCTCGTCGAGGCCGTTGTCGTGGGCATAGGCGCTGGCCAGATCGCGATAGGGCGCGATGTAGCGCAGGTCGAAATCGTGCTCGCCTCGAGTCCGGTCGGCGGTGATGATGGCGCGGTCGTACCAGCCCTCGCGCCGGGCCAGTTCCGCCGCCGCCAGAAGCTGGCGGTCGTTCATGCCGCGCAGCGCCCAATCCCATTCCGCCACGGCGTTGCCCATGTCGCCGAGACGACGAAGCAGGAGCGAGCGGGCGAGGCCGACATGCGCTTCGGCGGCCTTGAGGTCGTCGGCGGTGATCTTGTATTCCGCCGGCCGCGCCTCCAGGCGGGCGGGCAGTTCCTCTTCCGCGAGCAGGCCGTAGTAGTTGATTTCCTGGGAGAGCTTCGCGAACAGCAGGTTGGCCGGGTACTGCGCGTTCAGCGCCTTCAGGGCGCGCGCCTTCCAATAGCGCCAGACCGCCTCGTTCTGGGTCGCTTCCGGCATCGCCATGATGCTGTTGTACACGTCGATCCATTTGCCGGCGCGCAGACTGGCGCGGATTTTCCAGATCAGTTGCGCCTCGCTGACCGTGGTGCCGGCGCGAGCGAACCAGTCCAGGGCGCGGGGGTCGTGACGCCGCGCCGCGTGCATGCCGACCTGGCCCCAGCCGTAACGCTGGTCGGCCTCCGGGAAGCCCGCCGCGCGTTTCTCCCAGACGCGGACGGCGGCGTCCGGGTCATTTTTCGCGATCTGGGTGAGCGCATGGAGCGCGGCTTCACGCTGTGCCGCCGTGTTGGCGGGGTCATCGAGGAAGCGCTCCGGGGCGCGCTGCGCCCGGGACAGCGCGTCCTCATCCATGGCCTGCTCCGGGCTCAGGCGCGCGTTCACTTCCCGCGCCAGGCGCAGGTTGCCCGTGTCCAGCGCCAGCCGCAGCCGCGCCAGGCGGTCGTCCAGGGTCAGCGCGCCGCGTTCGGCCAGGCTGGTGAACAGCGGGTCGCAACTGGAGGGCAGGTCACGCGGGGTGCGCCAGAACGCCAGGCCCTGTTCTTCCACCTTGTCGCCAGCGGCCAGACGCCGGCGCAGCTCGAAGCATTGCAGTTCCTGGTCCGGGCGGGCGATGAGCTGGTATTGCGCGCGGAACGCGGCCCAATCCTCGGCGCGGCCGAATTGCCGCGCCAGGTCGTTGCGCAGGCGGTCGGAGAGGGGAGAGTCGGGGTTTTCGTCGATGAAACGCTGCAGCGCGGCATTGCCGGGCGCGTCGATCTTCAGACGCCAGAAACGGAGGTAGGGCGCCAGAGGATGCCGCGCCGGGATCTTGTCGGCATGTTTCTGGAAACGGTCGTAGTTGCCCTTCTGGTAGGCCGCGCGCGCGGCCTGGAAATCGGCATCGACCGAGGCCAGGGCGGGCAGGGCAAGCAGGAACAAAGACAGGGTGATCGTTAAACGCACGCGGGGTCGGGGAGGGGGTGGTGTGAAAGGCGCACTCTAGCAGGTTGTCGGGATGCGATCTTCCGCACGGCTCAGGCCAGACGCATGTTCACCGGCACCCGCCGCGATCCGAACGGCTGTCCGAAGGCCTGGAAGCGGCCCGCGATGGCGGTGCCGCATTTCGGGCAGCGACCGTCCGCGCTGAGCCGGTAGTCGCTGAATTCATACCAGTCGCGCACGATCAGGGGTGTATGGCAGCCGGGGCACCAGGTGGTGCCGCCATCGGGGTCGTGGACATTGCCGGTGTAGACGTGGTTCAGGCCGGTTTCCCGGGCGATGGCGCGGGCGCGGGTGAGCGTGGCGGCGGGGGTGGGGGGCAGGTGGGTGAGTTTCCAGTCGGGGTGGAACGCGGTGAAGTGCAGGGGCACGTCGGGGCCGAGTTCGCGGCCCACCCATTCGGAGAGTTGCCGCAACTCCGTTTCGGAATCGTTGAGGCCGGGAATCAGCAGGGTGGTGATCTCGAACCAGACCCGGGTCTCCCGTTTCAGGTAGATCAGGCCGTCCAGCACCGCTTGCAGATGGCCGCCGCATTGCTGGACGTAGAACGCCTCGGAGAAGGCCTTCAGGTCGACGTTGGCGGCATCCATGCCGGCATAGAACTCGACCGCCGCGTCATGATGGAGGTAGCCGGCGGTGACAGCCACGCTGCGCAGGCCCAGCGCGCGGCAGGCCGCTGCCGTGTCGAGGGCGTACTCGGCGAAGATCACCGGGTCGTTGTAGGTGTAGGCCACGCTTTCGCAGCCCATGCGCCGCGCCACCTGGGCGATCCTCTCCGGACTGGCGGCATCCATCAGGCGGTCCATGTCGCGCGATTTGGAGATGTCCCAGTTCTGGCAGAACTTGCAGGCCAGATTGCAGCCGGCGGTGCCGAAGGACAGGACGGAGGTGCCGGGATAGAAATGGTTGAGCGGCTTCTTCTCGATCGGATCGATACAGAAACCGGAACTGCGGCCATAGGTGGTGAGCACCATCCGGCCGCCTTCCATCCTGCGCACGAAGCAGGCGCCGCGCTGGCCTTCATGCAGCCGGCAGTCGCGCGGGCAGAGGTCGCACTGGATGCGGCCGTCGTCGAGGGCATGCCACCAGCGGGCGGGATGACTGCTTTCGGGAATGTTCATCACTCGGCTTCCTTGAATTTCTCGACGCCATAGCGGGACAGACGCAGCGCCTGCTGCCAGAAATCGCCGCTCAAGCCGGCCTTCTGTTTCAGGTGGGCCATGAACACGTCGGGCTGGGGCAGTTGTTCCCAGACCTGAGGCAGGAACGTGGCGCGGTAGCGACCGTATTCCAGGATCACGCCGTCGATGCCGGGGCGCAGTTGCGCCAGGGCATCGGCCTCATCCTTGAAATGCAGCGGAACGGCCGGGGTGAGCAGCGAGACTTCCACGCGCACGCTGTCCAGTTCCGCCTCGCGCAGGGGGGGGAAACGCGGGTCGTTGAAGGCGGCGGCGCGGGCGTTGCGCGCCACGTCCTCGTGCAATGGCCGCCGCGCCTCCAGGGAGCCGATGCAGCCACGCAGCCGCCCCGCTTCGGTCAGGGTGACGAATACCGCGCCGGGGGCATCCAGCCAGTCCGGATGCGGCAGCGGGGCCGGGACGACGCCGAATTCGCGGGCGATCGCGGCGCGCGCCAGACGGACGAGCAGTTGGCCCTGTTCCTCAGTGAACATGTTCCGCTCCCGGTTCGGTTTCGGTGAAGGCGATCGCGGCATAGCCGACCACCCGGTTGTGATCGCCGGCGGTATCGCCCGAATTGCGCAGATCCAGCAGATGCGGGGTCAGGCCATGCCGATGCGCCGACAGCAGGAGGCCGTTGATCGGATGGCAGCCGCAAGCCTGTTCGCCGACCAGGTGGTTGTTGAACAGAAGAATTTCATGGACGGTGGCGCGGTCCACCTGCTGGGCCTCGTCGTAGGTGAGGAAATGCGAGAGATCGGAACTGATCACGATCAGGGTGTCCGCCCCGCCCCAGAGTCGATCCAGCACCGCCGCCACCTGTTCCGGCGTGGCGCCTCCCACCGCCAGCGGAACCAGGGTGAAATCGTCGAGCACACTCTGCAGGAAGGGCAGCTGCACTTCCAGAGAATGCTCCTGCGCGTGCGCGGCGGGGTGGATCTGCACCTGTGGCAGGCCGGAAATGCTGGCGATCGCTTCCTGATCGAGGCGGATCCGGCCCAGCGGCGTCTCGAACGCCTCGACGCCGGGCAGCGCCAGACCCGGCGTCCATACCCGGTGCACCGGGCCGAGCAGGATGACCCGCCGGATGCCTGCCCGCAGCGGCCGCAACAGGGCATAGGCGGTGGCCGCGATGGGGCCGGAATAGATGTAGCCCGCATGCGGCGCGATCAGGGCCTTGGGGCGCAATGACATCACCTGAACCGCCCCGAGCATGCCATCCAGCATGGACGCGAGCTTTCCTGGGTGGTCGGGATAGAACGTCCCGGCGACGACCGGGGGGCGTGTGGCTGGCATGGATCCCTCCTGATGGGTGTGAACTCCCCTGCTTGAACCGCCTGGCGAGACGGCCGGTCGCGGCAAGGCATTTCGCGGTTCGGTCGAACGGGCTTCCCTTTAAACTTTAGGGCAAGCCCATCCACACACAAGAACGATGTCCCGTCCGCCCCTACGCCATTACGCGCTTCTTCCCGCCGCCGGCGTCGGTGCCCGCATGGGTGCCAGCCATCCCAAGCAGTATCTGGACATTCACGGTCGGCCGATGATCTGGCATGCCATCCGCGCCTTCGAACGACATCCGGCGATCACGGGTATCTACGTGGTGCTGTCAGCCGAGGATGGCTGGTGGACGGACTACGACTGGTCGGCGTTCACCCGCCTGACCGTGCTGCGCTGTGGCGGCGCCAGCCGCGCCGAGAGCGTGGCCAACGGTCTGCGTGAGATGGCCCGCGAGCTGGCCGCCGAGGACTGGGTGCTGGTCCATGACGCGGCCAGGCCCTGCCTGTCGCGCGCCCTGCTCGACAGATTGCTCGCCGAGGTGGCGACGGACGCGGTCGGCGGCATCCTCGCCGCGCCGGTTGCCGACACGCTCAAACGCGAGGGCGAGGGCCGGCGCATCCGGGAGACCGTGCCCCGGGAGCGCCTGTGGGGCGCGCAAACCCCGCAGATGTTTCGCCATGGCCTGTTGCTTCAGGCCCTGGAGCAGGCGGGCAACGCGGTCACCGATGAGGCTTCCGCGCTGGAGTACATGGGGCTATCGCCGCGCCTGGTGGAGAGCGACCTGACCAACCTGAAGGTGACCTGGCCGCGCGACCTTGAAGTGGCCACCTGGTTGCTCGGGCGCGAGTAAGTCTGGCCCGCGGCCCAGTCAGGCCTGTACCAGTCTTCCGGCGCGGTAATCGGCCATCGCCTGTTCGATTTCCTCGCGCGTGTTCATCACGAACGGCCCGTATTGCACGATGGGCTCGCCCAGCGGCTTGCCCGCGACCAGGATGAAACGGGCGCCTTCGCCACCCGCGCGCAGGCTCAGCGTGTCGCCGTCACCGAGCACCGCCAGGGTATGGGTCGGCAGGTCGTCGCCAGCGACCTGAGCCGTGCCTTCGAAGACATGGATGAAGGCCGTATGGGAGGCCGGCAGGGGACATGTGAATGCCGTGTCGGAGGGCAGGGCGACATCCAGGTACAGCACCTCGGTGTGGGGATCGTGGATGACGCCCTGGCGACCGGCGTGCTCGCCGGCCAGGATGCGCACGCGCGCGCCGTCCTCCGTGACTTCCGGAATCGCCGCCGCAGCGAACTCCTGATAGGCGGGCGCCGACATCTTTTCCGCCGCCGGCAGGTTGATCCAGAGCTGGAATCCGCGCATGCGCCCCGCGCTCTGGCGCGGCATCTCGGAATGGATCACGCCGCGCGCCGCCTTCATCCACTGGACGCCGCCCGATTGCAGGTCGCCGCGGTTGCCCATGCTGTCGCGATGTTCCATGTGGCCATCGAGCATGTAGGTGAAGGTGATGAAGCCACGATGCGGATGCTCGGGGAAGCCGGCGATGTATTCGTCCGGGTCGTCGCTGCCGAAGTGATCCAGCATGAGGAAGGGATCGAGGTTGCGCAGCGCCGGCGTGCCGATGCCGCGATGCACGGTGACGCCGGCACCTTCGGATACGGCCAGGGCGGGGACGCGTTGCTGAATGTGACGGTGGCTCATGATGGGCTCCTGGTCGGGGTCAGGCGGCACGCGCGAGCGTGGGCCAGTGTTGGTCGAGTACTTCAGTGATGCGGGCAAGCGCGCCTTCGCGGGCCGCTTCACCGCGCCGCATGCCCTGGCCGGCGGCGATTACCGTGATGTCGTCGATGCCGAGGAAGTTGAGCACGAAGCGCAGCCACGGGGTGGCGAAATCGGCGGCGCCTTCGATCTCGGCGCCGCCCGAGGCCACCAGCAGATAGACCTTCTTGCCGCCGAGCAGGCCGACCGGGCCGTCGTCGCCATAGCGGAAGGTGAGCCGGGCGCGCGCGATCTGGTCGATCCAGGCCTTGAGGCTGGCGGGTACGGCGAAATTGTAGAGCGGCACGCCGATGATCAGCACATCCGCTGTCATCACTTCGCGCACCAGCGCGTCGGACGCCGCCAGGGCCTCGCGCTGCGCCGCGTCGCGCGCCTCGGGATCGGTGAAATTGGCGCCGATCCAGGCGGCGTCGACGAAGGGCAGGCCGCGCGCGACGTCGCGTCGGGTCACCTCGAGATCGGTGACGCGCTCGCGCAGTCCGGCGAGCAGCCGGTCGGCCAGGTCGCGGGTGACGGAGCCGGATTCGCGGGCGCTGGCATCGACGCGCAGCACATGCGGGGAGGGGGTGGGGAGCGGTGAAGTCATGTTCGATTCCTCGGAGTGGCGATGCCGGACTGGCATCCGTGTCGTCATTGTTAAGGTTGCCCGGGTGAGGATAAAGGCAAATAATGTGAACACTTTGTTCATGGGATCGGAACAATGGATCGATTCGCCGACATGCAGATGTTCGTCAAGATCGTCGAGAGAGGGAGCCTCAGCGCCGCGGCCGAACACCTGAATCTGGCCAGGTCGGCCGTCAGTCGCAGGCTCACCGAGCTGGAGGCGCGTCTGGGGGCGACCCTGCTGACCCGTACCACGCGCCGGGTCAATCTGACCGACAGTGGCCGCGCCTATTACCAGCGCGCGGTGGCCATTCTCGCCGACCTCGAGGAAGCCGAGTCCGCCGTGGCGCAATCCCGCTGCGATCTGAGCGGCGGCATCAAGGTCGCGCTGCCGCTGTCCTTCGGCTTGCTCCACCTGGCACCGCTGGTCGAGGAATTCATGCGCCGACATCCGGGCATACGCTTCGATCTCGACTTCAGCGATCGCCAGATCGACCTGATGCAGGAAGGCATCGACCTCGCCATCCGCATCGCCGATCTGGCCGACTCCAGTTTCATCGCCCGCCGTCTGGTTCCGATTCGCCATGTGCTCTGTGCCAGCCCGGCTTATCTTGCCCGAGCCGGCACGCCGAGGGGGGCCGCCGATCTGGAACATCATGTCTGTCTGGCCTACAGCAATCAGGCCAGCCCCGGACTCTGGCGCTTTCGCGGGCCGGACGGCATGCCCGGCAGCGTGCGGGTTCCCCCCCGCCTGTTCGCCAACAGCGGTGATTTCCTGCTGCGCGCCGGACTGGCCGGCGAAGGGCTGCTGTTGCTGCCCACCTTCTACCTGCATGCGGCCCTGAGTGAGGGTGGACTCGTCCGTCTCCTGCCCGATCATGTCTGGCCGGAACTGTCGGCCTATGCCCTCTATCCCCCGACCCGTCATCTTTCCCGTCGGGTGCGCGTGTTCATCGACTTCCTCGTGGAGGCGCTGGCCGGTGAACCGGAATGGGATCGGGTGGGGTGAGGACTTGAGCGCCTCGACCCGTCGGGCTGCCGTCGTCCGGCGCGCGGACGCGCCAGACGGCGGCCGGCTTCAAAAAAGCGCGGTGGCGCCGCAGTTGGGTTCGTTGTCGGCGGCGCGCCACCGGCCGGTGCCGGCGTCATAGCAGCGTTGCGCCGAGGGCGCGCCGCCGCCGCCGTCGAAATTGCTGAAGCGGAACTGGCCGCTGTCGGCGCGACCGTCGTCGACCTTGCGGTCGATGTCCGCCAGCACCTTCGCGGGGATCTGGTTGCCAGTCTTCAGATTGAGGCGGGAGGACGCGCCGGCATTGGCGAAGTTGTTGTCGTACTGGAGCTGGAGATAGGCGTTGTAGGGGTTGCGCGGCCACTCGCCGTCGCGATCGGGCAGGCTGCCCGCGGCGCGGTAGTTGCCGGCGATCAGGTTGGCATGCGTGAGGTGGACCCAGACCAGCAGGCTCTCCCGGGCCTGTGGTGTGTCGCGCACCACGCCATCGCCGTTGCCGCCCACCTGCGGCGAGACGATGCCGGAAAGATTGGCGTGCGCGAGGCTGCCGGGATAGTCGCCCGGGGCGGCGCGGTATTTGTCCTGGAAGGCGTAGTAAGCGGCCTTGATGCTGTCCAGCTGGGAGATGATGTTGCGGGCACGCGCGCTTTCGATCAGTTCCTGACCCTTGAGCACACCGCCGAGCAGCAAGCCGATCACCACCAGCACGATGGCCAGTTCGATCAGAGTGAAGCCGCGTGGTTCACGTGGCGGGGGCGTAGTCTGCGACAAGGCTTGGAATATCGATGCGTGCGCGGGTGGGTAGGGTCGCGAATGCGGGGCTTTCATGCCCTGTCGAGGGTATGCAAGAAATGGGCCTTCGCTGGGTATTCTTGAAATCAATGGCTTCTGATCCGGTGGCTGTAGAAAATGGCGATGCTTCGTCAGTCCTGTCGATTCAACTGCGCTGTGCCACGTTCGCGTGGGCGGCAGTTTATCGTATTCACCCCACCTCAACTTTGATGGAAACGGGCCGATAGTGTCAGCCATGTCCAAGTCATTCGCCTCTCCCAACCTCGTTCCGGAGGGCGATGGCATCGAGGCCGAATCGGTTCCCCCGCGCCTGCAGCATTACGGTAATCGCATCCTGGCCCTGATGCTGTTGCTGTTGCATGCCGCGTTCGTCTGGGGGCAGGGAGAGTCGTGGGGACAGGCCATGGTGCTGGCGCATTATGGCGCCTTCCTGCTCTGGCAGCCCTTCTTCAGCGGCCAGCAACGTCTGCCCTGGCACCGCGCGATCGGCGTCCTGCTGGTGGGGGCGGCGCTGGCGGGGCTGAACAATGTCTGGGTGGCGGCGCTCTGGTGCGTGATCCTGTCCGGTCTGCTCGGCGCGGTG
>CAZONS010000057.1:0-14345 GCA_964581195.1 uncultured Thiobacillus sp.
TGTCATGCTCGAGGCGGCGGCCTCGCTCTCCCTGAGCGCCGCCAGCATCACGATGGATGCGACCTCCGGTCTGGTCACCCCCGGCGCCAACCTGCGCCTGCAGGCTTCCGGCGATATCACCCTCGGCCATCTGGCCGGCGGCGATGTGTCCTTGCTGGCGGGTGCCTCGATCAGCAGCGCGGCCGGCAGCGACCGCAATGTCGACGCCACGCATCTGCGCATGCGGACGGGCGATGCCATCGGCGCGAGCGGCACACCGATCACGATGGCGGTGGACACGCTCTCGGCCCAAGCCGACGGTGTCGCGGCCAAGGGAATGTACCTGCGGGAATTCGACGCGGTTCGAATCGATGCCGTCGCCGTTGATGTCACCGAGTTCAATGCCGATGGCGGCACCAGCGAGGTACATGACACCGCGCAATCCGATCTGACCGCCGGCAACGGTGGTGTTCTGGTTCTGACCACGGTGGATGGTTCGATCACCCTGATGGATGGCGACGGTGACGGTCTTGCCGTCAGCGCCGGCGGCAATCTGCTCCTGCAGGCCGGGGGCATCGGTGGCGACATCATCAGCACCGTCGCCATTCGCAGCGCGGGTGGTCATCTCACGGTACAGGCCGCGCGCGCTCTGGACATCTCCGCGGACATCGAAACCAGCGGCAACGGCGACATCGACCTGGAGGCGCTGTCGGGAGGCATGTCCTTCTCCGCGAATGCGGATGTCCGTACCGGCTCCGGCGACATTCGCGTGGCGAGCGCGCTGGATATCACCCTGGGCGGCGTCATCCACACCACCGGCAACATCGCCCTCACCAGCGTCAGCGGCAACGTTCTCGACGGTGACAACGACGCCGGCGTTGATCTGGAAGCCTCCGGTCTGCGTCTGTATGCCGGCGGCGGCATCGGGGTCGGCAGCAATGCCAACCCGGTGGAAATCGCCGTGAGCAGCCTCTCCGCCAAGTCCCTCAATGGCGACATCAGCCTGCTCGAGCGCGACGGTCTCACCGTCGCGAGCAACGGCGTCACCGTCACGGTCATGAAGGTCGCGGATAGCGGCGGCATCTCGCTGCTGAGCGAGGCGGCGCAGATCGGCGTGGTCGCCGGCAGCGGCCGTGTCTACCTGACCTCCCAGACCGGCCAGATCGTGCTCGACCAGGAAGTGGACGGCCAGGGCGAGGATGTGGATCTGGTCGGTGACCTGATCGACATCAACCAGCCGCTGCCTGGCAACGGCGGTACCCTGAGCATCCAGCCGAATGACCCGTCGCGCGCCATCCAGATCGGTGACACCGCCGCGGCTGATCTGCTCTGGCTGGGCCACGACGATCTCGGCAACATCCTGGAAGGGTTCGGTCAGATCGTCATCGGCAGCGGCTCGGCATCGGCAGGTCAGGAAATCCGTCTGGTCGGTGTACAGCAGCCGCTTGATTTCCTTGATCCCGTCCTGCTGGATGCCACCGGGAACGGCAGCCTCGTCCATCTGGAAGGCGCCATCAGCGCCGAGGCACTCGCCTCCAACGGCGCGGCGCAGGTGTCCGGCACGGTTGATCTGGATGTCGGGAGCCTCACCTTGTCGCAGTCCCTCGACGGCGACGTCAACGCGCAGGTCAACCGACTCAACGTCGATGCCCGCAACGGCGACGTGCTGATCGGCGGTGTGGTGGGTGGCAACCAGCCACTCGACGGCATCGTCATCGACAATGCCGACGACGTGACCTTCGCGCAAGCAGTCACCCTGACGGGTGATCTGGTGATCCACGCCAGCGGCACCGTCCGCTTCGACGCGCCACTCGAACTGAATGGCGGCACCCTGACCATCATCGGCGCCAGCCAGGTCATCCTGGGTGGCGGCACGATCGGTTACGGTGTCATCCAGTCCGATGCCATACAGGTGCTGGGCAGCCTGCAGGGCGGCAGTTTGCAACTGCATGGCAACGACCCGGCCCAGACCATCAACCTGGGCGGCGCCGACATGGTCGGCGCGTACAACATCAGTGCCGCCAGCCTCGCCAACCTCGCCGGCCTGAGTGGTCTGGTGATCGGGGAACGCGGTGCGGATGGCCACACGGCGGCGGGTGCCGGCGACGTTCATGTCGCCGCCATCGATCTCTCCGGCTTCGTCTCGAGCATCGATGTCCACGGCAACCACATCACGGTCGAGAACAACCCGAACGGCAGCCTCCTGCTCGGCAATGGCCTGAATCTGGAAGCCCTCGGCGATATCCGCGTCGAGGACTCGATTGCCACGGCCAATGGCGACATGCGCATGACCAGCCTCGGTGGCGACATCACCATGACGGCCGGCAGCCACTTGGTCGGGCAGGGTGACAGCATCGAGCTGCGCGCCGACGGCAACCTCGTGCTGGGGGGTGTCGATGCCCAGGGCAGCCAGATCAGCCCGGCCGGTCGCGTGGTCTTGCAGAGCCTGGGAGGACACATTCTCGACGCGGACCAGGATGAAGCGGTCAACGTTCGTGGCGAGGAAGTCCTGATGCGCGGGCTTGGCGCCGGACAAGGGCAGAATGCGCTCGAAGTCGACGCCAGCCGGATCAGCATCGAATCGGGTGGTGGCGTCGTCTACCAGGATGTCACGCCGGATGGCAACGTCCACTACATGCTGATGCGCGGTGGCCTTATGTATGAACAGATGATCAGCCTGGGCGACGCGATACGGGTCACCGATCCGACCGATGCCGCGGGCGACGCGCTTGCCGGCGGTCTGGCCAACCCCGTTCCGCCCAGTGCGCAAGCCGCGTCCACAGGCCTCTTCTCCAGCCTCTGGTCGAGCGGTTCGCTGGCCACGGTGGCCAGCGCCCACACGGCGAGCTATCTGGGCAGCTATGGCGGCGCGGTGACGCTGGAGCCGGGTGAGGGTCTGCTTTCGGATCAGAGCTATGGGCTGGGCGGTGGCTACACGCTGCTGGGCACTCCCGGATTGCAAACCTGGAGCACCGGCGATGCAGCCAATGACGAGGAGGCATTCGACTACTGGATCGAAAGTCTCGCCCTCTGATTGCCTTGTCTGTTCCCCCGGTCTGCGTGACGACCGGCCGCCATCCGCGAGGATGGCGGCCGCCTCTGGGCGGCTTTGTTCGCGGTCTGATCAAGGTTTGCCTAATTCCACCGATCAGCCATTACAATGAGCGGCGGCCAAATCTGCCGTTGCCACCTTTGAGTTGTATCAATTTTTCAACAATGGAGAGCACAGATGTTCCAGAAGCTGGTTCCAGTCAATGCCGAACGCCACGCAAAACTGAAAGTCAAGCAGGTTGAGGGTTTCGCCTTCGCAACCGGTTTCCATATCGCCTCCGTCATGCTGCACGAGTTCGTCCGCGCGGCGGCGATCTATCCCATCGTGTTCCTTGAGGACAAGCAGAAAGACGAGTTCAAGCCGGTTGCGTTGCTGGGTCTTGACGCCAACGAAAACCTGTTCGTCGGCGAAGACGGAAAATGGCAGGCCTCCTATGTCCCCGCCATCATCCGCCGCTATCCCTTCGCCCTGGCGGGCACCGGCCAGGAAGGCCGTTTCACCGTCTGCATCGATGAGGACAGCAGCCTGGTCAGCGAAAGCGAAGGCAACGCCCTGTTCGACGACAAGGGCGAGCCGACGCAAGTGATCGAGAACGTCAAGCGCTATCTGGGCGAGTTGCAGCAGATGGATGCCATGACCCAGTCCTTCTGCAAGTTCCTGGCCGAGAACAACATGCTCACGCCGCTGAACATGCGTGTGCGCGATCACGATCGCATCCGCAACATCACCGGCTGTTACGTGATCAACGAAGAGCGTCTCAACAACCTGTCCGACGAGAAGTTCCTGGAAATCCGCGGCAAGCGTTTCCTGCCCGCGCTCTACGCGCAGCTGGTCTCGCTGGCGCAGATCGATCGTCTGGTCCAGCTCAAGGATGCTCGCGTCGCCGAAGCGGCCAAGGATGCGGAGGATAAGCCCCGGGTCACCCACTGACCATGAAGGGCCGCCTGGTTCGCAGCCTGGGGCTGTTCGCCCTATGCTGCGTCTCCGCCGCCACGACGGCGGGGACGGCAGTCACGACCAGCGGAAGCGCCAGCGCGGCGCTTCCGCTGCTTCCCATTCAAGGCGTTTGGGAAATCACTCCCAAGCACCTGTTGCAGCAGGTGGTCGCGCGTAACGCCGATGCCCTGTACGCACATCTGCAGTCGCGGGTGGCGGGCCGCTTGCTGGAGGCCGAGAGCGCGCTCGGCGAGCCGGTCACCTATGCCAGCCTGCGCCATGAAGACCGTTATCGGCAGCGTACCGCCCAGGAACTCAACTCGACTTCCAGTCTTTTTTCAGCCCAGAACGAACTCGACGAGCTGGTCGACACCATCGAACTCGGTGTGCGCGAACGGTTGGCGACCGGGGGCGAGGTCAGTCTTTCGTATCGCTATACCGATCGCCGCAACAACATCATCCGTTCCACCACGTCCAATCCGGCCGAATACGATGGCGCCCTGACGATCACGCTGAAGCATCCGCTGCTGCGCGGATTCGGCGCCGCGGCTGTCGACGCGGACCGGCAGGTGGCGGAACTGGAACTGGCCATCAGTCGCCAGCAATACAAGCAGCAGATTCTCAAGGTCAGCAGCGACGCGCTGACCGCGTACTGGCAACTCTACAAGGCGTACGAGCTCAAGCGCATGCGGGAGGAGTTGCGTGACAATGCCCGTCGCGCGCTCGACGACGCCGACGCACAGGTGGCCGCCGGCCGGATTTCGCGCACGGCCGCGGCGGAGGCGCGCGCCCAGATGGTCCTGCGCAATGTCGAGGTGTTGCGTGCCGAACAGGGGGTCGGCGAGGCCGAGGCCAGGGTCAAGAACCTGCTTGCCCTGCCGGGGCACGCCTATGCCGGCCTGCGACTGAAACCCGTGCTCGACGCGGACACCGAGAATGTCGCGGTCGACGCGCGTCCACTCGACGATGCCCGGCTCGATGCCGCGCTCGATGCCTGGCCACCGTGGCAGGTGGCGCAGCTCCGCAGGCGGCAGGCGCTCGTTCGCCTCGATTACGCCCGCAATCAGGTGAAGCCTGCCCTCGATGTGATTGCCAGTTGCAGTTCGTCCCGGCTGGCTTATTCCTCCGGGACCGTCACGGACAACGTCTTCTCCAAACGCTACCCGGATTGCTATCTCGGCTTCAATCTGGAAATGCCGCTGCAGGGTAACCGCCGCGCCAGCGCGCAACATGGCGCTCAACAACTGCGCATCTCCCAGTCCGATCTGGAACTGGACGCGGTGCGGGGCGCCATGGCCAATGATCTGTTGAGCAGGCGGATGCTGTTGACGAGCGCGATCGCGGAAGTCGACGAGATCCGCCGCGACGTGGCGCTGCGCGAGCAGTTGCTCGACGCTGAACGCGTGCAGGTGGGGCTGGGTCTATCACGCCTGGCGCAGGTGATCGAACGCGAGAACGCCTTCAATGATGCGCGTGCCCGCCTGCTGGACAGCATCACGCGCCGGGAGTTGGCGCGCACGTCATTGCGACTGGCGGAAGGCCAACTGCTCCGGCAGCACGATATCGAACTGGGAGAGTGACATGAGGTTCTTTCACGGACTGGCGTTTTGCCTGGGGGTGAGTGTTGCCGCGACATCCCTGGCCGAGGACTACGTCGGCATCATCCACCCCATGCGCGACCTCACGCTCAGTCTCGGCGTCGGCGGCGTTGCCGCCAGCATCGATGTGTCCGTTGGCGAAAAGGTGCGGGCGGGTCAACTGTTGCTGACGCTGGACGATCGCCTGCAGACCATCGAAACCGAACGGCGCCGCGTGATCGCGGAGGATCAATCCGAACTGAAGACCGTCGAGGCGCGCATCGACATCGTCAAGGGGCTCTATCGGAACGCGCGTGCCCTGTATGAGAAAACCGGGGGCATCAGTCATGACGAATTGAAGAAGCTGGAAATCGAGTTGATCGCCACGGAGGGCCGGATCGATCAGTTGCGCGCCCAGGAAGAGCGCGAACGACTCGAATACGAGGGCGCCAGGCAGGAACGTCAGGCCATGCGCCTGCTGTCGCCGATCGATGGCGTGGTCACGCAGATCGATCTCGACGTGGGCGAGTGGAGCAAGCCCGGTGAGCCCGTGCTCAGACTGGTGAACAGCGATATCTGCTATCTCAACGTCAGTGTCAATCGTCGCGCCGCCCGCGGCCTCAGCCGTGGCGATCGCCTGGGCGTGCAGGTGGAAGGGCTGCGCCGCCCGATCCCGGGTCGCCTGACCTTCGTGTCACCGGTGGCCGACGCCGCCAGCGGCCTGGTGGAACTGCGGGTCGAATTCGATAATCCGAACGGTCAGGTGCGCCCGGGCGCCACGGGGCGGATCCGCCTCTCCGACCGTGGTAATCCTTGAACGACATCACATGCAGCGCACGCCAACCCAACCCCGCGAGGATCTCGACGCGCGCAGCCTGATCGAGGCATTGCACGAACTGCGCGCTTCACCGCGCACGGATGACTGGTGGGATCGCTATTGCGCCCTGCTGGCCCCTCTGGCGCGTGCCCGCGCGGCCCTGGCCCTGAAGCGGGAAGCGACCGACTGGACTGTGCTGGGCGCGGCGACCGGTGGCGGCAATGACGACTGGTTGCTGGCCACCTGGCCGGATCTGCTGGAAGACATCTCCGAGCGGGCTCTGGCCAACGGCTATGCCTACAGCCCCGCGCGCGACGCTCAAGGCAGGCCTCGCCTGCTGGCGGCCGTGCGAGCGGGTGGCGAGGCGTTGCTGTTGCTGGACATTCCGGAACAGGAGCGATCCCGCCTGAATGAGTTGCTGCTCCGCGTGCAACTGGTGGCGGATGCGCCGGCGGCGGCGCCGGCGACCGCCTCGCTGCCGGTACCCCTGCCCGCCGCGGGCGCGGGTTTGCCGGCATTGCCCGTCGCCGCTTCGCTGCTCGATCTGCTCGATCTCGTCGCCGTGGTGATGCGCGAGCGTCATTACGGCGCGGCCGCGCTGGCGCTGGTGAACGGTGTCGTGGCCCGCACCGGTTGCACCTTCGCGGCGTTGGGCTGGCGTCACGGCGAGCATGTCCGGATCGAGGCCATCAGTCATCTGGACCGATTCGAACGCAATACCGAGCATGTCAACCTGCTGGAAAACGCGGCGGAAGAAGCGCTCGACCAGGGCTGCGACATCGTCCACCCCGCCGCCGACCCGACCTCGGGCAGCGCCCTGGTGACCCAGTCGCATCAACAGCTCTACCGCGCGCTCGGCTTCGCGCGGGTGCACAGCCTGGCCCTGGGGGAGGATGGCTCTGATGCCGTTCTGCTGCTGGCCGAGCAGGAGGTCGATGGCGACGCCGACTGGGTGTCGCCATTGCATGTCAGCCTGGGCCTGCTGCTGCCCTGGATGACCCGTCTGCGCGCGGCGGATCGCTGGTGGGGGGCGCGCTTTGCGGGCTGGATGGAGGCGCGCCTCGGCGATCTGATCGGCCCCAGCCACGTCTTTGGCAAGGTGGCGGTGGTGCTGATCTGCGCGGGGCTGCTCTATGCCGTGTTCGGCGAGCGGGAATACCGCGTCGAGGCCACCGCCCAGATGGGGACCGACAGCACGCGCCTGATCGGCGCCAGTTTCGATGGTTTCCTCAAACAGGTGGAAGCCAGTTCCGGTGATCTGGTCAGTGAAGGCGCGCTGCTGGCGTCGCTGGATACCCGCGAACTCGAACAGCAGGAGGCCGAGACGCAGGCCGACATCCAGCGCTATCGCGCCGAGGCCGACAAGGCGCGCGCCCTGGGCAACCTGGCCGACGTGGAAATCTCGCGCCGCCGCCTGGCTCAGGTCGAGGCCCGCTTGCGGCGGCTGCGTCTGTCCCTGGCGCAGGCGCGCATCGTCTCGCCGTTCGATGGCGTCGTGGTCGAGGGTGAACGCAAGGAATTGCTGGGCGCGCCGGTGCGCAAGGGAGATCGTCTGTTCCGTCTGGCGCGTATCGAAGGCCTCTATGGCGTGCTGCACGTGCCGGAAAGCGAGATCCGTCATGTCGCCGCCGGTGCCCGTGGCGAACTCGCGCTGCTGGCGCGCCCGGACCGGAACATTCCCTTCGTGGTGGAAACCCTGATTCCCATCGCCCAGGTGAAAGGCCAGGAGGGCAGCCACTTCGCGCTCAAGGCGCGCTTCTCGACGCCACCCGAGAACTGGTGGCGGCCGGGCATGAGCGGGCTGGCGCGGATCGATGCCGGCCAGCGCAACATCGCCTGGATCTATACCCACAAGGCGCTGGATCGACTGCGTCTGTGGTTGTGGTGGTGAGCGGCAGGCCATGAGCGGCGCCGCCTTCAGCGATGCCTGGCACCGCCTGGCCAGTGCCCGGGTGGGCCTGCTGCCGACGGTGCAGGTGCGCAAGCAGACCTATCGTCGGCAGACCTGGTATGTGCTTCAGGACGCCTTCTCCCAGAAATTCTTTCGCGTCACGCCGCAGGCATGGCGTTTCCTCGCGAGGCTGTCGCCTCGCCGCAGTGTCGACGAGACCTGGCGTGAACATGTCCGGGAATTTCCCGAAGAGGCGCCAGGGCAGGAGGAGGTGGCGCAACTCCTGTCGCAGCTGAACCTGGCCAGTCTGCTCTACTTCCGGCACCAGGCCGATAGCGCGACGATCTATCAGCGCGACCAGATGCGCCGTCAGCGTGAGACGCGCGCCAAATGGATGGCCTTCCTCTACATCCGCATCCCCCTGATCGACCCCGATGCCTGGCTGGATCGCATCCGCCCGCTGATCGCCGCCTTCACCCACCCGCTGGCCGCCCTGGTCTGGCTGCTCGTGGTCGGTATGGGCGCGGCGGCGGTGCTGGGCGAGCGCGAGGCGCTGGTCGACGGTGCCCAGGGCATTCTTTCCCTGTCGAACCTGCCCTGGCTCTACCTGAGTCTGGCGGTGCTCAAGCTGTTCCATGAACTGGGGCACGCTTTCATCTGCAAGCACTATGGCGGTCAGGTGCACACCCTGGGCGTGATGTTCCTCATCTTCACGCCGCTGCCCTACATGGATGCCTCCGCGAGTTGGCGCTTCCACTCGCGCTGGCAGCGGGCCCTGGTCGGCGCGGCGGGCATGATCGTGGAACTCTTCCTGGCCGCGCTGGGGGCTCTGGTCTGGGCCAACAGTGGCGAGGGGCTGGTTCACAGCATCGCGTTCAACGTCATGGTGGTGGGCTCGGTTTCCAGTCTGCTGTTCAACGGCAACCCGCTGCTGCGCTTCGACGCCTACTTCATCCTTGCCGATCTGCTCGACATTCCCAACCTCTATCAGAAGGCCAGCCAGCAATGGCTCTATTACGCGGACCGCTGGCTGCTGGGCTCGTCCATCGCCCAACCCGCCGCGCTCGACGGCTGGGAACGCGGCTGGATGACCGCCTACGCGCCCTTGAGCTACGTCTATCGCCTGTTCATCACCGCCGGCATTCTGCTGTTCGTGATGGATCAGTGGTTCGTGCTCGGTCTGGCGATGCTCGGCGTCGCCTCCTGGACGATGCTCATCCAGCCCCTGGTCAAGCTGTTCGTGCATTTGACCGGAGTGCGCACCCAGCGCAATCGCGTCCGTGCCTGGCTGGTCGCCGGAACCCTGATCCTGGCGCTGTTCATGGTGCTGGGAGGCGTGCCGCTGCCACACGCGATCAAGGCCGACGGCGTGCTGGAAGCGGAGCGTTCCCACTCCGTGGTGATCGGGGTGGACGGGAGGTTGACGACGCTGGAAGTGAGCTCGGGCGATACCTTGCGCGTGGGCCAGGTCATCGCGCGGCTGGACAACCCCGAGTTGCGCCATGATCTGGAAGTCACGCGCGAGCAGATCAGGGAGATCGCGGTCCAGCGTCGCCGCGCCCTGGCTGTCTCCCTGGGTGATCTGGAGCCCCTGGCGCGGCGTGAACGCGCCCTGCGGGATCGCTTGCACGAACTGGAGGCACTGCGCGAGGAACTGGTGGTGCGCGCACATCAGGCGGGGCGTTGGGTCTCTCCCAATCTGATGGAACTCGAAGGCACCTGGATCAACCGTGGCACGGGTCTGGGCGAAATCGTCACGGAGGGCGGCTATCGCTTCACCGCCATCGTCACCCAGGAAGACGCTGAAGAATTGTTCCGGCATCCGCTCACCGGCGTCGAGATCCGTTTGCGAGGGCAGGCCGACCAGTTGGTCCACGCCAGCGCGGTGACGCTGATACCTTATCAACGGCAGAAGCTGGCCTCCTCGGCACTGGGCTGGATGGGGGGCGGCAATTTCGCGGTCCGCACCGATGATCAAAGCGGCAAGCAGGCGGCCGAGGCCTTCTTCGAGTTGCGCGCGCGCATACCCAATGAGGCGCTACAGGGACTGGTCGCGTTGCATGGCCTGACCGGTCGATTGCGTGTGCCGCTGCCCGAGCAACCCCTCGTTCAGCGGTTGCGCGACTCGCTGCGGCAACTCGCGCAGAAGCGCTACCAGCTATGAGCCCGAGAGCGACGCGCCGGCGGCGATCGCCCCCTGTCGGTCGTCGCGCGCGCGCGTCATGAATTACACGCCTGCCGCCATGAGAAGGCGCCCCCTGCGGCGGGAAGCCGCCCTGGCCCAGGATGAAGCCGCGCGCCTGCACACCCTCGATGCGACCGCCTTCGCCGACTCCCTGGCCGCGATACGCGCCACCCTGCGTCTCGGCCACAGCCTCCCCGGCGAACGCTCCTCGACCACGGTTGCCCTGGCCCACGCGGTGGTGCTCGCGACCCGCGCGCTCGGGTTGACCCCACGCGCGGAGCAGATCCAGGCCGCTCTGGGCATCTACCAGGGCAGGATCGTCTGGTTGCCGGCCGCCGCGGGCAAATCACTCGCCATCGCGCTGGCCGCCATATTGCATGCCTGGAGTGGTCGATCCTGTCGGGTGGCGGTGGCCAGTCCCTACCTGGCGCGACGCGACAGCGCGCGACTGCGGCCCTTGTACGCGGCCTGTGGTCTGAACCTCGCCGGCGTGACCGAGGACATGGCGGCGGAACCGGATCAGTTGCTGCGGGCCTATGCCAGCGATGTGGTCTACGCCGGCGCCCGCCAGATGCTGGCGGACAATCTGCGCGAACAGATCATGCGCGGCGCCGTCGAGGATACGTTGCGGATGCGCTTGCGCGGGCTCGGCGGCGGGGCCGGCAAGGCGCCGCCCCGGCGCGTCGCGATGCTGGTCGATGATGCCGATCTGGTGCTCATGGATGAAGCGGGCACGCCCCTGATCATCAGCGCCCCGGGTGATAACCCGCTCCTGCTCGATGCGATTCTCGCGGCGCGCGAGATCGTCGCGGAATTGCAGTCCGGGCGCGATTACCTCCATCTGCCGACGCGGCGAGAGATCGAGTTCACCCAGTCCGGCGAGGAACGCCTGGATGAGCTGGGCGCGGCATTGCCCGGCATCTGGCACGACCCGGAACGGCGCGACGATCTGATACGCCAGGCCATCGGCGTGCGCGACCTGCTGCGGGTCGGACGCCACTACCGGGTGGCCGACGGCAAGGTACTCATACTCGATGATGGCATCACCCGCTTGTTGAATGCGCGAGGCTGGAGCCTTGGCCTGGTACAGGCGATCGAGGCGCGAGAGCATCTGGAGCTCACGCCGCCCGCGCGTACCCTCGCGCGCATGAGCTACCCGGCCTTCTTTCGCCGCCATGCCCACCTGGGGGGCGCGGGACGAGGCTACAAAGGGGTCGACGCCCTGCTGCGCGACGCGTACCGGCTCGACTGCCTGCGTCTTGCCGACGCCGGGGCGGCGCCAGCACTCGAACTGTGGACTTTTCGCGAACGCGAGGAAAAGCTCGACGCCCTGGTCGAACGGGCGGCCAGCCTGTGCCGGTCGGACCGGCCGGTGCTGATCGTCAGCCGCCGCATGGGTGACAGCGAGGAACTGCAACGGCGTCTGGCGGCGGTGTCGATTCCTTGTGATGTACTCGATGCCCGCGCCATCGATGACGAGTCACTTGCCCGCCTGGCCGAGCCGCGACGGGTCAGCCTGGCGCAAAGCAGCCTGTTGCAGGGCGTCACGCTGCCGTCACGGACGCGCGAGGCGTTGCACTGCCTGCTGGTCGAGCCGCATGAACTGGCGCACGCGGATCAACGCGTCGCGGGTCTGAGCGTCGCCGACAGCCAGGCTTTCCTCTCGCTTGAAGATGACCTGTTGCTGATGCATCTGCCCCGGGTCAGCGCCTGGTTGCGCCGGCGCGCTGATTTTCGTCGCTGGCTACCCGTCTTGCGCGGATCGGCGCAGTGGTTGGCGATGCGCGCGACACGCAAACAAGGCAAACTCCTGATTCGGCGCGATGCCATGCTAAACCAGCAACTCGCGTTCACTGGCGAGCAGGACATCGATCTCGGTATCTATGCCCTCGGTAACTCAGCAAAGGACTGAACATGACCAAGACCTTCACGCGCGCTGTCGCAACTCGTTCAACCGCCCTGTTCGCCGCCTCGCTGTCCGCGCTCCTCCTGTTGGGAGGCTGTGGCGGTGGGGGCGGCGGCGGCGGCGGGGGAGGTGGGGGCGGCGTGAGCCTGTTGGTGGCCGGCTCGGCTCAGAAGGGACCCTATCTCACCGGCGCCACCGCCAACGCATGGCGGCTCGATGCCACCAGCGGCGCGCGGACCGGTGTGCCCATCACCACGGCCACCGACGCGCTTGGGAATTTCAATCTGTCGGCCATTACCTGGACCGGGCTGACCGAAATCAACGTTTCCGGCCGCTATTTCGATGAAGTGGCGAATGCGGAAAGCACCGGCAGCCTCAGCCTCTCCGCGATAGTCGACCTGCAGGGCAACATGACCGTACGGGTCAACCTGTACACCCATCTCCTGGCTGGCCGCATCCGCGGCCTGATGGCGGCGGGCCAGACCCATGCCACGGCACGAGCGCGGGCACTGGCTGAACTGGCCGAACGTTTCAGCCTCAACCTGACCGGCGGCGTCGGGCCGGAAGCCCTGGACATGACCGATGGCGCCGGGGTCCACCGCCAGGACAATGCCAACCTCCTGCTGTTCTCGGCCGCGTTCCTCTCGGCGGGCATCGACACCCAGGCCGAAATCGACGCCGTGCGCGATGACTTCGCCAGCAGCGGCAGGATAGACGGGGCCGCGCTCGATGCCATCAAGACCGCGGCCGACGCGCTCAACCTCGATACGACGCGTGGCCATCTGGTCACCCGCTACGGCGGCGATGCCCCGGGCGCGGCCGACCTCCCCGCGAGACCGGCATGGACCTCGACCTCGCTGAACGACACCGGTGCCGCGCTCTGCTCGAACGGCACCACCCTGGTGGCCTGCCCGGTGGCCAATTACCCGGGTCAGGATGCCCAGACGGGGCGCGACAGCAGCAGCCAGACCAATGCCAATGGCGATGGTCGCGCCGGCTTTTCCTACACCAAGCTGGGGAGCGCGGGCGAGCCCCTGGCCAGCAACGTCGCGACCTGGTCCTGCGTCAGGGATAACGTCACCGGCCTGATCTGGGAAGCCAAGACCGACGATGGTGGCGTGCATGACAAGGACACCTTCCATGACCACGCGGGTGCCGCCGCCCTGGTGGCTTCCAGCAATGGCGGCAAGCTATGCGGCTATGAAGACTGGCGCCTGCCGACCCCGCGGGAACTCGCCTCCATGCTCGATGCCAGTCTCGCCAGTGGCGCGCTGGTGGATCCACTCGCCTTCCCGCTGCAGAAAGCGGCCGCCTATTGGTCCTCGATCGGCGCGGACGCGGCGGGAGACGCCTCCGCCGCCTGGGCACTGGACTTCTCCAGCGGCCTGATCGCTTACCAGAACAAAATCAGCGCGCCGGCCCACGTGCGTCTGGTACGCACCAGCGTGCCGCCGGTCGCGACGCGCTTCGAGTCCCATGACGACGGAACATTGAGCGATCATCAGACAGGTTTGATGTGGCGGGTGTGCAGCGAAGGCCTCACCGGCGCCACCTGCGCCAGCGGGACGGCGCAGTCCTATACCTGGCAGGCCGCCCTGCAGCGGGTGGCGACGGTCAACGCCAACCCGGCCGGCCTGGGCCTGGGATACGGCGACTGGCGCCTGCCCAACCGCAACGAGTTGGGATCCATCGCCGACATGACCCGCAATCCGGCGATCGACACCTCGGCTTTCCCGGGCGTCCAGGCCGCGAGCCACTGGACATCGACTCCGGACGCGCTCCATGCCGGATATGCATGGGCAGTGGAGTTCCTCACCGGCGGCAGTATTCCCGCGCCAGTCGATGGCGCGCGGCTCATGGTGATGGTGCGAAACCGGTAAGCCTGCCGCCAGATGAGCCGGGCAGCGTCTCCCGAGACCTTGCCCGGTTCGTGTTGCGGCGGCCCTTTCGGGCAGTCCGGTCGTGTCCATCCGCGGACACCGTGCTTGTTAGCATTTCTTCT
>CAZONS010000058.1:0-14280 GCA_964581195.1 uncultured Thiobacillus sp.
CATGGCCAACGCCGGCCTGCCGGCCACCTCCGGCTTCGTCGGCGAGTTCATGGTGATCCTGGCGGCCGTGAAGGTGAACTTCTGGTGGGCTTTCCTCGCCGCCACCACGCTGATCTTCGGCGCCGCCTATACCCTGTGGATGTACAAGCGCGTGGTGTTCGGCGCCGTCGGCAACGCCCATGTGGATGAGATGCGGGACATCAACGGCCGTGAATTCATCGTGCTGGCACTGCTGGCGCTCTGCGTGCTGGGCATGGGCCTCTACCCGCTGCCGCTGACCGAGGTCATGCACGCTTCCGTGGACAACCTGCTGCTGCATCTGTCGCACAGCAAACTGGTGCCGTGAACATGCACGCTATGACATTGACGTTCTCCGACCTGTTGCCCGCCCTGCCCGAGATCTTCGTGCTGGTCATGGCCTGTACCATCCTGTTGCTCGACGTGATCAGCAAGCAACGGATGTGGTCCTTCAGCCTGACACTGTTGACCCTGGCCGGCGCCGCCGCGATCACCGTGTTTTCCGCCTCCGGCCCGCCGCAATATGCCTTCGGCGGCCAGTTCGTCGATGACATGATGGCCGACGTGCTGAAACTGGTGACCTACATGGCCTCCTTTGCCACGCTGGTCTATTCGCGCGCCTATCTGACCGAGCGTGGCCTGTTCAGGGGCGAGTTCTTCGTGCTGCAACTGTTCGCGACGCTGGGCATGATGGTGATGATTTCCGCGAATCATTTCCTGGTGCTCTACGTTGGCCTGGAATTGTTGTCGCTGTCGCTGTACGCCCTGGTCGCCTTCCACCGCGACAACGCCCAGGCCACCGAGGCCGCGATGAAGTATTTCGTGCTGGGCGCGCTGGCTTCCGGCCTCCTGCTCTATGGCATGTCCATCCTCTACGGTCTGACCGGCACGCTGGAACTCGGCAAACTGGCCGCCACCGTCTACATGGGTGTGCAGAACCCCATGCTGCTCAGTTTCGGGCTGGTGTTCCTGGTCGCCGGTCTTGGCTTCAAACTCGGCGTGGCACCTTTCCATATGTGGGTGCCGGATGTCTATCAGGGTGCTCCCAGTGCCGTGACCCTGTTCATCGGTTCCGTGCCCAAGCTGGCCGCCTTCGCCTTCACCATGCGGATCCTGGTCGATGGCCTGCAGCCCGCCGTGGCTGAATGGCAGGGCATGCTGGCGGTGATGGCGGTGCTCAGTCTGGCCATCGGCAATCTGGCCGCGATCATGCAGACGAACATCAAACGCATGCTGGCCTACTCGACCATCTCGCACATGGGCTTTCTCCTGTTGGGCATCCTTTCCGGCACCTTTGCCGGTTATGCGGTCTCGATGTTCTACGCCATCGTCTACGTGCTGATGAGCCTGGGCACCTTCGGCCTGGTGGTGTACCTGTCGCAGAATGGGCTGGAAGCCGAGAACCTGGACGACTTCAAGGGCCTCAACAGCCGCCAACCCTGGCTGGCCGCCCTGATGGGCATGCTGATGTTCTCCATGGCGGGGATCCCGCCCTTCGTCGGCTTCTACGCCAAGCTATCCGTGCTGCAGGCACTGGTTGGCGCCGGTTGGCTGTGGCTGGCCCTGGTCGCGGTGCTGTTCTCCCTGATCGGCGCCTTCTATTACCTGCGAGTCGTGAAGATCCTCTACTTCGATACCCCGCATGCCGACGCACCGGTTCTTTCCGGGCAGGCGGACAGCCGCGCGTTGCTGTCGCTCAATGGCCTCGCTGTCCTGTTGCTGGGGCTGGCGCCACAAGGCCTGATCGTGCTGTGTGTGTACGCGATGCAGATGACGATGCAGTGATCGCCAGGGGGGGCACCTGATCGGGGCGTGGCGCTGAGCGCGCCGTGCCGCATTCGTGATCTGGCCTGGAAAAGTGCGGACCAATCGGTAACAGGGCGCTCCGTACGCGCCTTTTCGCGCGCGAGATGAGAGGACGTGGTCAGCGGGCCGGCCTGTTCGGCGCGGCCCGCCGGCCCGCTCTCCGTGACTTATTTCATGCCACCGCACTTGCCCTCGCCACACTTGCTGTCCCTGGGCTTGGACTTGGTGCCGCACTTGGCGTCCTTGGGCTTGGCGGTGCCACCGCACTTGCCCTCGCCGCACTTGCCTTCCATGGCTTTCGCGCCGCACTTTCCCTCGCCACATTTCGCTTCCTTGGTCCCGGACTTGGTGCCGCACTTGCCGCCGCCACACTTGCCCTCGGACGCGGCGACCTGATAACCCTTGTCAGGCGATGCCGAGGCAAACGGATTGTCGGTCGCGCCCGCGGGCGTGATCATGAGCGCGGCTGAAAATACAGCACCCAGGGCCAGGCTCAGCAGGGATGTGTTCTTGGTCATGGTCGTTCCTTATGTAGTGGCGATCGGTTGAGAGAGCTTCGTGGGGACCACGCTGACCCGCGATTCCCCGCGTGGTTCCGGGTGAAACGGCCGCATGGCAAACGGCGTCGAACGGGGTGGGGCAATGTAGTCGGATCATCCCGAAAATGGCAAGTTCTTTATGTAAGTCAATGAGATACGCAGCTCTTGAATAATCCCGGGGAAGGGCGATAGTGTAATTACCAAGCCGGTGGGTTTCCGGCGCAATCATCTGAGGAGGATGTGATGAGCAACATCGTCAGACACGATCCGTTTGCCCTCGATGACATGTTGGAGGATCTGTTCAAGGGCTATTGGGTGCGCCCGATGCGTCTGTCGGGCGAAGCCGCCGAAATGGGGCGGGTGAAGCTGGACGTGAAGGAGGATGACAAGAACTATGTGGTTCACGCGGAGTTGCCGGGCGTGAAGAAGGAGGATATCCACGTGGTCATCGAAGGCAACACGCTGTCGATCAGCGCCGAGGTGAAGAAGACCACGGAAGAGAAGGAAGGCGACAAGGTCCTGCGCAGTGAGCGTTACTACGGCAAGGTGCGCCGCAGTTTCGGTCTGGGACAGGAGGTGGATGAGGGCAATGCTCGCGCGCGCTTCGACAACGGCGTGCTGGAATTGACCCTGCCCAAGAAAGCCGCGACGCCAACGCGCAAACTGGCCATCGAATGAGCTGATCGGGTGTTCCCGGAGGCGACCGAGGTCGCCTCCGTTTTGCCGGGCACGTCCGAGTGCCTGTCGAGTGGGTAGAATCGCGCTCCCGGATTGAATGAACGTCACAAGGAAGCGCCATGTCCATCGCCAACTTCACGCCCTCTCAAAAAGCCAAGGTCATTGCCGAGGCGCTGCCATACATCCAGCGTTTCTGGGACAAGACCGTGGTGATCAAGTACGGCGGCAATGCCATGACCGACCCGGTGTTGAAGGCCGCCTTCGCGCGCGATGTGGTGCTGCTCAAACTGGTCGGCCTCAATCCCGTGGTGGTGCATGGCGGTGGCCCGCAGATCGAGGACTTGCTGAAGCGGGTCGGCAAGAAGGGTGAGTTCATCCAGGGTATGCGGGTGACGGATGCCGAGACCATGGACCTGGTGGAGATGGTGCTGGGCGGGCAGGTGAACAAGGACATCGTCAACCTGATCAACCAGGCGGGTGGCAAGGCCGTGGGGCTGACCGGCAAGGATGGGCGCTTCATACGCGCCCGGAAATTGATGATGGCCTCGAAGGACAAGCCGGGCGACGTGATCGACATCGGCCAGGTGGGCGAGATCACCCAGATCGATCCGAGCCTGATCGCCTTTCTCGACTCCGGCGATTTCATCCCGGTGATCGCGCCGATCGGTGTCGGTGGCGAGGGAGAGACCTACAACATCAACGCCGATGTGGTGGCGGGCAAGTTGGCCGAAGTGCTGAAGGCGGAGAAACTCGTGCTGCTGACCAATACGCCCGGTGTGCTGGACAAGGATGGCAAGTTGTTGACCGGACTGACGCCCCGGAAGATCGATGAACTGGTGGCGGATGGCACGCTGTCGGGGGGGATGTTGCCGAAGATCGGCTCGGCGGTGGATGCGGCCCGCAGCGGTGTGAAATCGGTGCACATCATCGACGGCCGGGTGGAACACGCATTGCTGCTTGAAATCATGACCGATCAGGGCGTCGGTACGCTGATCCAGTCCAATTGAGCCGGCGGGGCGTTTCAGTCGCGCTCGCTGTAGGAAAAGCGGACGTGGCCATAACGCAGCGCGAGCACCGCGAGGGTGAGGAGCAGCATGGACGAGGCCACGCCGATCATGTGCCACATGTCCAGATTCTTCATGTCCAGGACCAGATAGCGCGCCAGGGCGACGATGGCGATGTAGATCGGGAAGCGCACGGGGAGTTTGCCTGATTCGAAATACATGGAAACCATCGCCAGGATTTCCAGGTAGAGGAACATCAGCAGCAGGTCGGCCAGGGTGACCGTGCCCACCGATACCATATGGCTCACCTCGATGTAGCCGGCGATCACGGTCGCGATCGTGATGACCGCCAGTCCGGCATACTCGATGAAGCCCAGGATGGTCAGGGCATGGTGGGTGAATATGTTCTGGCGCATCTCGCGGCTCCTTCTCCAGTGCCGCGGGAGATGCTACAACATCAATCATGCCTTGCGTCACCCGCATCCACCGCGGCTATACTTGCCGCCACTACAAGAAGGAGGTGCCCGGGATGGCATGCATCATCACCAGGTCGGATTCGCCGGTTACGTCGGGCGAGTAAACGGGGCGCCATCCGGCGGTTTCCCCATGTCTTCATACGGTCGCCCTCTCATCCAGGCCATGTGCGTCGCCCTGTGTCTCTGCGATGCGGCGCATGCCGTGGAACTCATCGTTCACCCCGATGTGCCGGTCAATGAGATCACTCGGCCGCAGGCCCGGCGGATATTCGGCGCCAAGGTGACGCGCTGGGGAGACGGAACGCTCATCCGGGTCTTCGTGCTGCCGGACGAGACACCACTACACCAGGAGATGAGCAAGGGCATTCTCAATCTCTATCCGTACCAACTTCGCGCGGCCTGGGACCGCATCATCTACACCGGTATCGGCCAGGCCCCGATACAAATCGCGAGCGAACCGGACATGCGCAGGCAGGTGGCCATGGTTCCCGGAGCGATAGGATATGTCGGGAGAATTCACAGCAATGACAAAGTTCGCGTGTTGCCCGTCCGTTGACCCGGTCTGGGTCCTGGTCATGCTGCTGGCGTCCAGTTGTCCGGCGGAGGCGGGTGAGCGTGATTTCCGATTCCATGGGTTCGCCAGTCAGCGGCTGGTTTCGACCACGGGGGAGAATCATTTCTTTGGCGATACGGCTGGACGGCTCTCCACCGACTACACCGAAGTCGGGGCGGGTGTGTCGTGGCGTCCACTGCCCCAGTGGCTGCTCTCGGGGCAGGCCATTTACCGGCGGGGTGGCGAATCGGAGGAGGGCCGGATCGAGCCGGATTATTTCTATGTGGCCTATGCGCCCTGGGAGAGCGATTCCGGGCGCATCCTGGCGAAGCTGGGCGAGATCAAGGTGCCCTACGGCTTGTACAACGACATGCGGGATACGCCCATGACACGGCCGGGCATACTGGCGCCGCAGTCCATCTATCTGGACGCCCTGCGCCGACTCAACCAGGCCGCCGCCGGGGTGCATCTGGAGATGGAGCGGGCGCTGGGGAACGATGTCGTGATGTTGCGGCTGTCACAGATCAAACCCAATGTTCGCGGCGACAATACCTACTGGGCGTTTCTGGGTGACCGCGCGGTCTTTCCTGGGGAACTCACCTCGCCCGACAACGAGGCCTTCGCGGGGCAGCTGGCCTATGAACGCGACGGGGGGCGCCTGAAGGCGCTCATCAGCCACGCGCAGGGCATCGCCGATTACCAGCCGGCAGGAGCGGACGCCTGGAGAGGAGGGCGCCTGGATTTCAAGTTCACGGCGCTGTCGCTGCAGTGGAATGGCGAGAAGGTTTCCCTGTCCGCGGAGCGGGCGCGCAACCGGTTCCATACCCTCTTTAGCCCGCTGGCAGCCGCGCCCGACGTGAATAATCTGGATGTGGGTTATTCCTGGTATGTCCAGGGCGAGTGGCGATTCGCGTCGCGCTGGGAAGCCCTGCTCCGTTACGACGTCAACTGTATCGACGAAGACGATCCGGATGGCGAGCGATTCGCGACGGCGAATCCCGGGCGGGCGGCCTGGCAACGTTATGCGAGGGACTGGACGCTGGGGGTGCGTTACCGGCCGGATCGCCAGTGGATGCTGGCGGCGGAGCTGCATCGTGTCGATGGCACCAACTGGCTGCCGTCCGCGGACAATCTGAGCAACGGTCAGTGGGATCCGCTCCAGACATCACGACGCTGGAACATGCTGCTGTTGCAGGCGACCTACCAATTCTGACCCGGTGCCATCGTACCGTGTGTCGCGCAGGGGGCAGTCGGTACGCGGGGGTATTGTGTATCTGGCGCGGTCGGCGGGACTCGAACCCACGACCCTCGGCTTCGGAGGCCGATACTCTATCCATCTGAGCTACGACCGCGTTGTCTGATGGCGCGGCGGTAAGGCGTAACGCGGATTTCATCCACATCACCCGCCGCGCGAAATCCCAGCCGGATGCCCTGACTGGGAACGGCGCGAAGGATAGCACAGCAACCTTTCGGTCGACAGGTCATTGCTCTTATAATCGCGCGGTTTCTCAACTTGAACCAGGCTAAGAGCACGCCATGTCCGATCACATCGAAATGACTAAAACCACGCCGAAGGACTTTCTCCTGGCCACTCTGGGCGGCTTGTTCGCGCCGGGCTTGGCCATCTTCCTCATCGTGATGCTGGTCGTCGGAGTCCAGTCCCGCATGGGAACGCCGGACGCGACTCCCATGGTGGACAAGGCGGTGCGCGAGCGGATCCAGCCTTTCGGCGTTTCCCTGGCGGTCGACCCGAACGCCCCGCGTGTCGAGCGTACCGGCGAGGCGGTCTATGCCGAGGTTTGCGCCGGTTGCCATGATTCCGGCGCCCTGGGTTCACCCAAATTCAAGGAGAAGGCGGACTGGGCCAAGCGGATCGGCGCCGGCTACGAGACCTTGCTCGATCATGCGTTGAAGGGCTTCAACAAGATGCCCGCGCGTGGCGGTGATCCCGACCTTTCCGATCTGGAGGTGGCGCGTGGCATCGTGCACATGACCAATGCGGCGGGCGCGAACTTCCAGGCGGTTCTGAAGCGCGAAGTCGAGCCCAGCGCGGCCGAGTTGGCGCGCGGCAAAATGGTGTATGCCGAGAATTGCGCGTCCTGCCACGATGACGGCGTGACCGGCGCGCAGAAACTGAGCGATGCCGCCGCCTGGGCGCCCCTGCTGAAGGAAGGGAAGGACTATCTGTACAACGCCGCGATCAATGGCAGCTTCGGTGGCCCCGCCAAGGGCGGCAACGACAAGCTTTCCGATGCCGATACCCGGATGGCGGTGGATTACATGGTGGCCGAAGTGAAGGCCGCGAAGAAGTAATCCGGCTCGACAGCCAGGCAACGCGGCCAGGGCCCAGGTCCTGGCCGCGTTTTTTATTTTCCGAGCATCGCCTTCAAGGCGGATAGGCGTCGGCGCCCCTCTTCTCGCGCATCGCCACCGCTCTTCTCAGGCGCGCCGGCCCGGCGGATTTCGTTCTGATCGATTTCGTTCAGGAAGCGCGAGGGCTCACAGCTCACCCATTCGCCACCGCGTTTGCGCTTGCCGCAACAGGTGATCACCAGGCCGCGACGGGCGCGGGTGATGCCGACATACATCAGCCGACGTTCTTCTTCCAGGCGCGGGCCCTCCAGGCATTCCCGGTGTGGCAGGATCTCCTCCTCGACGCCAACCAGATAGACATAGGGATATTCCAGGCCCTTGGCGGCATGCAGTGTGGACAGACGGACCGCGTCCGGCGCTTCATCGGTGCGGCCTTCCAATAGATTCATCAGGGTGATGGTCTGGGTGAGATCGATCAGCGACTTCCCGTCTTCCTCGCCCTTCTTGCTCAGCCAGTCGACGAATTCGCGAACGTTTTCCCACTTGGCGCGGGCGGCGCGGTCGTCTTCCGTGTCGTAGAGGGATTGCTCATAGTGGATCGCCGCAAGCAGTTCCTCGAGGATGGGTCCCGCCGGCTCCTTCTCCGCGCGCTCGCCGATGCGATTGATGAACTCGCAGAAGGTGATGAGTGGTTCCAGTTGCCGCGCCGGAAGCTGGGTCTGGAAGCCGGCCTCGAACGCGGCGGCGAACAGGCTGATGTGTCGTTGTCCGGCGTGGTCGCCCAGCTTTTCCAGCGTCGCGGCGCCGACACCCCGGCGCGGGGTGGTCACGGCGCGGATGAAGGCGGGATCGTCATCCGGGTTGGCGATCAGCCGCATATAGGCGGATACATCCTTGATCTCGGACTTGTCGAAGAACGATTGTCCGCCAGACAGGATGTAGGGGATCTTGGCTTCGCGCAGGGCTTCCTCGAACAGGCGGGCCTGATGGTTGCCGCGATAGAGGATGGCGTAATCGGCGAAACGGGTGCGGTACTCGAATTTATGCGCGGAGATGCGCAGCGCCACCGATTCCGCCTCATGTCGGTCATCGCGGCATTGCACCAGTTCGATCGGGTCGCCAAGGCCGTGCTCGCTCCAGAGGTTCTTCTCGTGCAGACGGGGGTTGTTGCGGATGACGCTGTTGGCGGCCGCCAGGATGCGTTGGCTGGAGCGGTAGTTCTGGGTGAGCGGGATGATCTTCAGCGCGGGGTAGTCCTGACCCAGGCGGCGCAGGTTCTCCACGTCGGCGCCGCGCCAGGCGTAGATGGCCTGGTCGTCGTCGCCGACCGCGGTGAAGCGTCCCGCTGGCCCCGCAAGCAATTTCATCATGGCGTACTGGGCACCGTTGGTGTCCTGGTATTCGTCGACCAGCAGGTAGCGCAGGCGGCCCTGCCAGGTCGTCAGGGCCTCTGGGTGGTCCTGGAAGAGTTGCACCGCAAGCCGAATGAGGTCGTCGAAATCCATTGCCTGGTAGGCCCGCAGGGTGTCCTGATAGATCTGGTAGGCCTGGGCATACTGCCGCTCGGCTTCGTCCGCGGCCGCCCGCGCGGCGCCGGCGGGCGTCAACAGGGCGTTCTTCCAGTTGGAGACCACCGCCGCGGCCTGGCGCAGGCTGCTCTTGTCCGTGGTTTTCAGGATGTCCGAGAGGATCTGCTGGGCGTCGGCGGCGTCGAGCACCGAGAAGCGCGGCTTGTAGCCGATGCGACGCGCCTCATGGCGCAGGATCTGCAAGCCGAGCGAATGAAAGGTGGAGACGGTCAGCCCCTTGCCCTGCTTGCCGGGCAGCAGTTCGCCCACTCGCTCGCGCATTTCGCGCGCGGCCTTGTTGGTGAAGGTGATGGCGGCGATATGGCGGGCATCGATGCCGCAGGTCGTCGCGAGGTAGGCAATCTTGCGGGTGATGACCCGGGTTTTACCGGAGCCGGCGCCCGCGAGCACCAGCAAGGGGCCGTCGAGATACTTGACGGCTTCCCGCTGCTGCGGGTTGAGGTCGGAGAGGTTGGACGCGGACATCAATGAAAACGGCCCGCGCGAGGCGGGCCGTCGTCGGGGCGGTCAGGCTCAGCGCAGGCCGTTGACGTATTCGGCCACGGCTTTCATTTCCTGGTCGGTCATCTTGCGGGCGATGACCTGCATCATCTTGCCGCCGTCATTGGCACGGTCGCCGCTGCGGAAGTTCTTGAGCTGGCTGGACACGTACTTCGCGTGCTGGCCGCCCAGGCGCGGGAACTGGGTGGGAATGCCGGCGCCGCTGGGGCCATGGCAGGAGGCGCAGGCGGGAACGCCGCTGCCGGCGTTGCCGCCCTTGTAGATCTTCTGGCCGTCGGCGATGAGGCTGGCATCCTTGGCCTGCCTGGGCTTGGGCTGCTGGGCGCTGAAATAGGCGGCCAGGTTGAGCATGTCGTCGGCGGACAGCTTGGTGACGTTCGGCGCCATGATGGCGTTCATGCGGGCGCCGGACTTGAAGTCCTGCAATTGCTTGGCGAGGTACTCGGGGGACTGGCCGGCGAGCACAGGGTAGGTGGGGTTGGTGCTGTTGCCGTCGGCCGCGTGGCATGCCGCGCAGACGTCGTTGACGATTTTCTGCGCTTTGGTGGCGTCGCCCTTGGCGGTGGGGGCCGGGGCGGGTGTATTGGCCCAGCTGTTGGCTCCGAAGGTGGCCACACAGATCAGGCCGATCATCAGCGCGTGAAGTTTCATCGTAAATACTCCTAAATACGGGTTCGCGGCATGGGAATCGCGGCATTCTAGCGGCCTGTTTGTTATCATGCCAGCCTTTCGAGTGGGCTCTTGGGCCAAGACAGACGACAGTGCTCAACGCAGCCTTCCATACCACCGTCGCGCAGTTGCGCGAACTCCCCGCGGACAGCCTCGCCGAGGTCGCCTTCGCCGGCCGTTCCAACGCGGGAAAATCCAGTGCAATCAACACGTTGTGCAACCACAAGCGGCTGGCGTTCGTCAGCAAGATGCCTGGACGGACTCAGCACCTCAATTTCTTTCGCGTGGATGAAAGTCGTTATCTGGTCGACCTTCCCGGCTATGGCTACGCGCGCGCGCCCAAGGATCAAAAGCATGTCTGGCAGGCCCTGATCGGGGGCTATCTCGGGCGCAGGCCGCAACTGGCCGGCCTGGTGATGATCATGGACATCCGCCACCCGCTCACGGACCTGGATCGCTCCCTGCTGGACTGGTTCCGCCCGTCGGGCAGGCCGGTACACGTCCTGCTCTCCAAGAGCGACAAGCTCTCGCGCAGCCAGGCGCTTCCCGTGCTGCGGCAGGTGAGCGCGGAATTGCTCGCTTCGGGATTCGACGCTTCGGTGCAATTGTTTTCCAGCCCCAAGCGGGTGGGCGTCGAAGAAGCGGAGTCCGTGGTGCGCGGCTGGCTTGGCGTGCCCAAAAAAAACCCGGTCCAAGGGGAAGGGACCGGGCCAAGTTCGTCTTGACCTTGCATCAAGACACCCGCTCAGGGAGGAGAAGCGGGAGACGAAGCGACTCGTCTGTTGCATGGAGTGCATCAGGCGGCCCGGGTTCCCGATAGAGGCGTTGTTGGTCTTGGTATTTTCGTTTCAGATGGAGGTCTCCGAGATGTTCGATCTGTCCAGCTTTCCCCGCAAGCGCATGCGCCGCATGCGCCGCGATGCGTTCTCCCGTCGACTGATGCGGGAACATGTCCTGACTCCGGCCGACCTGATCCTGCCGGTGTTCGTGCTCGATGGCGAGAATCGCGTCGAGGACGTGACCTCGATGCCGGGTGTGCGGCGCCTGAGTCTCGACCATCTCCATGGTGTGGCCGAGGCGTGCCTGGAACTTGGTGTGCCGGCGCTGGCGCTGTTCCCGGTGATCGACCCCTCCCTGAAAAGCCTGGACGCGGCGGAGGCCTACAACAGCAAGGGTCTGGTGCCGCGCGTGGTGGCCGCGCTGAAGGCGCGCTACCCTGAACTCGGCATCATCACCGACATCGCGCTGGACCCCTATACCAGCCATGGTCAGGATGGTCTGATCGACGAGCGCGGCTATGTGCTCAACGATGAAACCATCGCCGTGCTGACCCGCCAGGCGGAATGTCATGCGGCCGCCGGCGCCGATATCGTGGCGCCCTCGGACATGATGGACGGACGCATCCATGCGGTGCGCGAGGCGCTGGACGCGGCGGGGCATATCCACACCCGTATCCTCGCGTATTCGGCGAAATATGCCTCCAGCTTCTATGGTCCGTTCCGTGATGCCGTCGGTTCGGCGGGCAATCTCGGCAAGGGCGACAAATCCACCTACCAGATGGATCCTGCCAATAGTGACGAGGCGCTCTGGGAGGTTGGTCTGGACCTGCAGGAAGGCGCCGACATGATAATGATCAAGCCGGGCATGCCGTATCTGGATATCGTGCGGCGGGTCAAGGAAACCTATCAGGCGCCCACCTTCGTCTATCAGGTCAGCGGCGAATACGCCATGCTGAAGGCCGCCGCGCGGAATGGCTGGCTGGACGAGCGGGCCTGTGTGCTCGAAAGCTTGCTCGGGTTCAAGCGCGCGGGCGCGGACGCGGTCCTGACCTACTTTGCTCTGGATGCCGCGCGCTGGCTGAGCGAGAGCTGATTTGGCGTGGATCAGATGTAGCGCGTGCGCCGCTCTCGGTCGACGCGGATGATGTAGCGCTGAATCTCGGTTTCCACGCTGGGCGGCAAGTCGATGAACTGGCAGCCCGCGCGGTGGGTTTGGCGACCATTCTTCAGGGTGATCTCGAAGGTGGTGCAGACTTCGAGACTCAGCGCGAACTCGCCGGACCCAGGCAGTGAAATCCGGCAGCCGTGATAGGTTTCTCCAGCGCTGAGCTCGCCGCTGTCCGGGTAGGCGAGAATGCCGACACCTCCGATGCTGATGTCGACGACCAGGGCCTCCAGCATGCCTTGAGCCGTGTTGATCATGCACTTCACTGGATTGACCACCGAGGTGACGAGACGGTAGTACTCGCGTCGCTGCAGCCGCAACAATTCGCGTGGCATGGGTATGCGGAAGGCCGGTTCGTTGTCGAAGACGGCGCGATCGATGCGATTGCTGGAGAACTGCACCCTGATCTGGTCGTGGGTGGTGGCGAACGTGGCGCTGCCCGTGGTCAGCAACTGGCTGTTCAGTTTTTCGTCGGGGCCATAGCCCAGGTAGAGGGCGTCTTCCTTGGGTTCCACGGCCACGATGGAAGTCAGCAGGAAGTCCTTGCCATTATCGCCATACGCCGCGACGATGGCCCGATCATGATGGACTTCGCGGAGTACGCGCTCGATCTCGCTGGGGTGTCGCACCAGATAGCGGTTGGTGTCTTCGCTGGTCAGAAGCTCGATTTTCATGGGCATATTGTATCGGCATGCGCACTCGGTTTGAGGTGGCGATCAATGAACTCTATACTGCTAAAGGCATATTTTGATTGCTTATGACCACTTCAGGAAACGCCAAGATGGGGGCGCCAAATCAATGGGAATAATGGACCGTTTCAAAGCGGCTAGCCGGAGTTGGGCCAAGACCATCGTGGCCTTCGAGTCGCCTCCCAGGCTGCGCGAGGTGGGGGGGCAGTCCGGCGGTATTCCCCTTGAGTCCTCGGTCCAGCTGACCCGGGAGGATCAGTTCAAGATTCGGCTGGCCCATAACGACGAACGGACACGCGATGCCAAGTTCTTCGTGGAAAAGCGTTATGGTGAAGCGGGCTACCGGGGTATCGGCGGCGTCATGTCGAACAGTTGCCCGGACAGCATCACCTTGGCCACCTACCAGGGGGATCAGGTGATCGGTACCCAGACCTTGGGGTTTGATGTCGGGAAGGGTCTGCTGGCAGACGAACTCTACAAGGCCGAGATCGACGTGCTGCGCGATCGTGGCGGTACCGTGGCGGAAATCACCAAGTTCGCCCTGGATACCAAGTTGACGTCCAAACGCTTTCTGGCCGCCATGTTCAATGTTTCGTATATCTACCTGCGCAAGCTGTGGCGGTATACGGACGCGGTGATCGAGGTCAATCCCTCGCATGCCGCGTTCTACAAACGGATGCTCGGTTTCAAGGAGATCGGCCCGGAGCGGATGTGCCCGCGTGTCCAGGCGCCGGCGGTGCTGCTCTGGCTCGATCTCGTTGAAGTCGAGCGTAAAGTGGCCGAGGTCGCGGGTCGCCATGAACTCGCCAAGCAGGACAGGACGCTCTACCCCTATTTCTTTCCGCCCCAGGAAGAGGCCCGCATCACCGACCGGCTTCTCCGCGCAGAACCCAAATAAACGCGATGCCCTCCGATTTCGACTACGGCGTTGCCTTCTCCCGCAATATCGGATGGGTGACGGAGGCCGAGCAGGATCTGCTTTCCAGAAAACGCGTCGCCATCGCCGGCATGGGCGGCGTCGGCGGGTTTCATCTGTTGACGCTGGCCCGTCTGGGGGTTCAGCACTTCCACCTTGCCGATCTCGATACTTTCGAACTGGCCAACTTCAATCGCCAGGCCGGCGCCACCATGAGCAGTCTCGGACAGGACAAGGTCGAGGTGTTGGCACGGATGGCGCGGGAGATCAATCCCGCCTGCGACATCAAGTCGTTTCCCCAGGGCGTCCACGCCGGGAATCTGGCCGAGTTCATGGCGGGAGTCGACCTCTATGTGGATGGCCTGGATTTCTTTGCCTTTCAGGCGCGTGAAGACATGTTCCGCTACTGCGCCGAGCATCGCGTACCCGCGACCACGGTCGCCCCGCTGGGCATGAGTGCCGCCTTGCTCAACTTCATGCCTGGGGGCATGAGCTTCGAAGACTATTTCCAACTGGAGGGGAAGCCGGAGATGGAGAAGGCCCTGCGCTTCCTCACGAGCGGGTACGACGCCGATATCGACCGGG
>CAZONS010000059.1:0-14186 GCA_964581195.1 uncultured Thiobacillus sp.
TATGCACCGGATTGCAAATCCGTGTAGGTCGGTTCGACTCCGGCACGCGCCTCCACCCCATCTCCTCTTGCAGTGATTTCGGCCGCCTGGCCCGGGTGGTGAAACTGGTAGACACAAGGGACTTAAAATCCCTCGACTTCGGTCGTACGGGTTCGATTCCCGTCCCGGGCACCAGTATCAGCGCGATTTCCCGAGCCCTTCCCCCGCTGCCGCGGGCGTCCCCGTCCAGATTCAACGCCAATTTTCAACGCCAATTGCGATCATGCCTCTCCTCGCGGATGTTGACCGAGGCGCGGTCGAGCATCGCATCCAGGTGGCGCCACTCGTCACGGCTCAGACGGCCATCAGCCAGATAACGGCGCTGCATTTTCTCGATATGCCGCTGCTCGCGCAGCAGGTCACGCGCTTCGTGGCGACTGAGCTGGCCGCTGTCGAAGCCCGCGCGGATGCGCCGCGCCTGCCTTTGCTGACGCTGATCGATGTCGGCGACCACTTCAAGACGCGGCGCCAGCGCAGGCGCGAAACGATCGTCGAGACCATGGCGGTCGCCATGGTGAGGCGCCGGCTGCGCGCTGACCGGAAGGTAGGAATTGGGTTGACCCCAGCCATGCGCCTGGGCGGGTCCGGCCATCAGGGCGATGCAGGACAGGGCGCCGATGCCAAAACCTTTTTTCATGAGATTGACTGTGTTCATGATGTGCTCCTGTTGAGTGAAAGACCCGGCGCGTGTCGCGTCGGTGGCTTCACTCTAGGGCCCCGCTGTAAGGCAGCCGTATCCGTTCGGTTTTCAGTTGTTACGAATGGTTACGACCCGCGCGATCGCGCGTCTGCACTATGCTTGCGTGTGTGACCCAACGCGAGGAGCCGCTCATGACCGCCCAGCTATCCCCCCTGGCCCGCTTCGACAATCTCCTGCTCGCCACCGATGGCAGCGAGGTCAGCGCCGGCGCCGTGCGCGCCGCCTTGCACATGGCCAGCCGCTGCGGCTCCCGGCTCACCGTGATGCACATGGCGCGAACCCTGCCCGACTACGCCATGTTCAACCCGGAAGGTGTCCGCCAGACCCAGGAGGCGGGTCGCGCGGTACTCGACGAGGTCGAGCGTCAGGCGGGCACCGCCTGCGTGAACTGCGCTCCGGTGCTGCGTCATGGCGAGGAGCCGGTGCATGAGATCGTCGCGCAGGCGGAAGAAAGCCAGGCGGATCTGGTGATCATGGGGCGGCGCGGGGTTCACTGGCTGGAACGCCTGATGCTGGGCGAGGCGGCGGCGCGCGTGGTGGGCCATGTTCATTGCAGCGTGATGGTGGTACCGAAGGAATCCGGCATGTGGGAGAAGGGCATCCTGCTCGCCGTTGACGGCTCCCGCTTCGCCGACGCCGCGGCCGTCGCGGCGGCGGAACTGGCGCGACGCTGTGGCTTGCCGGTCACCGTGCTGTCGGTATGCGCCAATGATGACCTGAAGTGCGATCTGGTCCAGGCGATGGCCGACCGCGTCCGCGACCTGCTGCGTCAGGAGGGTGTGGCCGCCGACAGCGTGATCAGCGAAGGCCACCCCGCCCGCGCCATCGTCGAGGCGGCGGCGAAACACGACTGTGACCTGATCATCGTTGGCAGTCACGGACGCAGCGGTCTCGATCGCCTGCTCATGGGCAGCGTCTCGCAACAGGTGGTGATCCAGGCGAACTGCCCGGTACTGGTGACCAAGGCGCTCTGAACCGGAAATGGCGGTTGACCGGGCGGGAGCCGGCGCATACCTTCGCGCTGCACCCGCTTTGAATGGAGTCGAAGTTGTCCAGCGAAAACGTCGTCGAAATCCGCGACCTGCACTTCTCCTATGAGAATCGCAAGATTCTCAACGGCATCAATCTCGCGATACCGCGCGGCAAGACCGTGGCCGTGCTCGGCACCGGCGGTTGCGGCAAGACCACCCTGCTGCGCCTGATCAGCGGTCAGTTGAAGCCGGAACGCGGCCAGATCCTGGTCGACGGCGAGGATGTGCATGCCCTGGATAACGACGGCCTCTACCAGTTGCGCCGCAAGATGGGCGTGATGTTCCAGATCAGCGGCCTGTTCAGCGATCTGTCTGTGTACGAGAACATCGCCTTTCCCATGCGCGAGCACACTGATCTGTCCGAACGCATGATCCGTGACCTGGTATTGATGAAATTGCAGGCGGTCGGCCTGCGCGGCGCCCACGACATGATGCCGCGCGAGCTGTCCGGTGGCATGGAGCGGCGCGTCGCCCTGGCGCGCGCCATCGCCCTCGATCCGATGTTGATCATGTACGACGAGCCCTTCGCCGGGCTTGACCCGATCTCGCTCAATGTCATCGCCAATCTGCTGCGTCGTCTCAACGACGCCCTCGGCGTCTCCTCCATCGTGGTGACCTACGATGTCTCCGAATCGCTCAAGGTGGTGGATTACGTCTATTTCCTGTCGGATGGACTGATCGTCGCCGGAGGTCCGACCGGCGAGATGCTCGAGTCGGATGACCCGTTCGTGCGGCAGTTCATCCATGCCGAGCCGGATGGGCCGGTGCACTTCCACTACCCCGCGAGGTCGCTGGGTACCGACCTGGGCCTCAAGGCCTCCTGATCCCCCCAAAAAAAACGGGGCGCCGCGCGGCGCCCCGTTTGCTTGCTGCGGATGGATCAGACGTTGTAGGCCCGCTCGCCGTGGCTGGCGGTATCGAGACCTTCGCGTTCCTCTTCTTCCGTGACACGCAGACCCATGGTCATGTCGATCAGCTTGAACAGCACCAGGCTGACGACGCCGGACCAGAGGATGGTGATGACCACGCCGGTGGCCTGGATCATGACCTGGCCGCCCATGGTGTAGCCGTCGACACCGACGCCGCCCAGTGCCGGGGAGACGAAGATGCCGGTGCCGATGGCGCCGATGATGCCGCCAAGGCCGTGGATGCCGAAGACGTCCAGGGAGTCGTCATAGCCCAGCGCCTTCTTCAGACCGGTCACGCCCCACAGGCAGGCCACGCCGGCAATGCCACCGAGGATGATCGCGCCCATCGGGCCGACCAGGCCAGCGGCCGGGGTGACCGCCACCAGACCCGCCACCACGCCGGAAGCGACACCCAGCATGGAGGGCTTGCCGCGCAGCATCCACTCGGCCAGCATCCAGGACATGCCGGCGGCGGCGGTGGCGAGGATGGTGTTGATGAAGGCCAGCGCGGCGCCGCCGGTGGCTTCCAGGTTGGAGCCGGCGTTGAAGCCGAACCAGCCCACCCACAGCAGGGACGCGCCGATCATGGTCATCGGCAGGCTATGCGGCGGCAGGGCGTCGCGGCCGAAACCGATGCGCTTGCCCAGCATGATGGCGCCGACCAGCGCAGCGATACCGGCGTTGATGTGCACCACGGTACCGCCCGCGAAGTCGAGGTCGCCGTGTTCGAACAGGTAACCACCAGTCGCCCAGACCATGTGCGTGATCGGCAGGTAGGAGAAGGTGAACCAGAGCGCGCCGAACACCATCAGCGCGGAGAACTTCACCCGCTCGGCGAGACCACCGACGATCAGCGCCACGGTGATGGCGGCGAAGGTCAGCTGGAAGGCCACGAACACCAGTTCGGGAATGACCACGCCGTCGGTGAAGGTCGCGGCGGTGCTGTCCGGGGTGATGCCGGCCAGGAACATCTTCGACAGGTCGCCGATCGCCCAGTTGAGGCCGCCGCCATCGCCAAAGGCCAGCGAATAGCCGTATACCGCCCAGAGGATGGAGATCATGCAGAAGATGGCCATGACCTGGGTCAGCACCGAGAGCATGTTCTTGGCGCGCACCAGGCCGCCATAGAACAGGGCGACGCCGGGCACGATCATCAGGATGACCAGCAGGGTGGACACCATCATCCAGGTGGTGTCGCCCTTGTTGGGAACCGGCGCGGCGGCGGGCGCGGCTTCCGCGACCGGCGCCTCGACGGCCACCGCGACGGCCGGCGCCACGGCGTCAACCACGGCCTCGACCATCGCTGGCGGCGCTTCCTGGGACAGGGCCACGCCGGAAAGGCCGAACGTGCCCAACAACATCAATGTCGCGAACAAATGTTTCATGGTCGTTTCTCCTTAGATCGCCGCTTCGCCGGCTTCGCCGGTGCGGATGCGAACGACTTGCTCCAGGTCCCAGACGAAAATCTTGCCGTCGCCGATCTTGCCGGTCTGGGCGGCCTTGGAAATGGCTTCGATGGCCTGATCCAGCATGTCGGCGGCGATAGCGACCTCGATCTTCACCTTGGGCAGAAAATCGACGACGTACTCGGCGCCGCGATACAGCTCGGTATGGCCCTTCTGGCGGCCGAAACCCTTGACCTCGGTAACGGTGATGCCGGACGCCCCGATCGCGGAGAGGGCCTCGCGCACCTCGTCCAGCTTGAAGGGCTTGATGATGGCGGTAACGAATTTCATGAATGTCTCCTGGTGGACTGCCCCCCGCCTTGCCCCGTATTCCCCTTGCGGGAAACGGGAAGGGGAGTTCGGGCGAGATTAGAAGGACTTGGAGTAGGAGAGTGTGACGACACCCTTGCTGACGTCTTCACCCGCCCAGGTATAGGCGGTCTTGTCGGCGTTGGTGTCCGAATAGGCCAGGGTGAAGGCGCCGAATTCGGTGTCCTTGCTCACGCCCACTTTCCAGTCGGTGTAGGAGGCGGCGGGCACATTCTTGACTTCCTGCTTGCCGATGTGGCCGACCAGGCCCCAACCCTCGCCAAGGTCGTGCGAGGCATTCAGTTCCAGATAGGTGCTGTTCCGGGTCTTGGTGGTGCCGGGAGTGCCCCAGGCCACGAAGTAGTCGGAGAGGGTATGGCTGTATTTCATGGACAGCATCTTCCAGCTCGCGCCGAGATACACCTCGGTGGTATTCGGGGTGGCGGTACCGGCAACCTGGTCGCCATCGTAGCTGTAGCGGATCAGGCCAACGTCATAGCCGATGTCGCCGACCGCGCCCTTGTAACCGCCATAGACATCCGTTTCGAAATCGCTGTCGGTCTTGATACCGGTTTCGACCCATTTCTGGGTGGACAGCCAGACGCCGGCATAGAGGCCGCTGGCATGGCTGTAGTCGGCGCCGCCGGAAACGGCGAAATCATGCTGGGATTGGGAAATCCCGCGGAAGAGGTAGTCGGTGGTGGCACCCACGTTGAAGCTGATGGAGTGGGGGCTGTCCTCGGCGAGCGCGGACACGGAAACCAGGCCGGACAGAACGAGCAGGTAAGACAGTTTCTTCATGATGCTTCTCCAGTGAAATGGTGCGATGGTGCACAAGGCATGTTTAGCACAAGCCGTGCCAGATTAAATATTCTTTTAATATCATTACCTTAATTGACGACGCGCAATCTTGATGCAGAATCACGCGCCGTATTGGTGCACCGACGTGGTGCATCGCACCGTTCTCGCGCGGCGTGAAACGGATGCGGCTTTGCTAAACTGCTCAGCCAGCGATTCCGCCCCATTCCCACCCCCACGCGAACTCACCATGCTGAAGCAGAAAATCGCCGCCGAAATGGCGGACAAAGTCTCCGAAGTGCTGGCTCTGACCCCGGCCCGCGATGTCGAAAAGAACCTCAAGGCCAGTCTCGCGGCCTGGCTGTCGCGGCTCGACTTGGTGACGCGCGAGGAATTCGACGTTCAGGCCCAGGTGCTGGCGCGCACGCGCGAGAAATTGCAGGAACTGGAGGCGCGCCTGGAAAGACTTGAAGGGCGTGCCCAGGCCTGATCCGCTTGAATGCCATGGATACGCCGTTGATCGAAGTCGCCGCCGCCATCATCGAAAACCCGGATGGCACCTTTCTCATGGCGAGCCGGCCGCAAGGCAAGGCCTATGCCGGCTGGTGGGAATTTCCCGGCGGCAAGGTGGAGTCCGGTGAAACCGCCCGCCAGGCGCTCGACCGTGAACTGCGCGAGGAACTCGGCATCGAGGTGGTGACCGCCTGGCCCTGGCTCAAACGTGATTTCGTCTACCCGCACGCCCACGTCATGCTGCGCTTCTTCCGGGTGACCGAGTGGCGGGGGGTGCCCCACCCGCATGAAGGCCAGGCGCTCGCCTGGACGCACGCGCCCGCGCCCGATGTCGCGCCGGTCCTGCCCGCCAACGGGCCGATCCTGAAGTCCCTGGGATTGCCGCTGGAGTACGCCATTTCGGATGCCGAGAAACTCGGTGTGGAAGTCTTCCTGGAACGGTTGGAACGGCGTCTGGCGAGCGGCCTGCGCCTGCTTCAGCTACGCGAGAAATGCCTCGCGCCCGACGCCTTCCGTGCCTTCGCGGAGGAGGTCGCCTGCCGGTGCCGCGCCCACGGCGCCGACCTGATGATCAACGCCGACGCCGGCCTGGCCGCGGAACTGGGTTGCGGCCTGCACCTCAATTCCAGCCAGCTCGCGCGTCTGGAGACGCGACCCGATGTAGTCCTGCTCGGCGCATCCTGCCACGGCCCGGAGGAACTGGCGCGGGCGGCCGCGCTGGGGGTGGATTTCGTGGTGCTCTCGCCGGTGCTGCCCACACCCAGCCACCCCGGCGCGGAAACCATAGGCTGGGAACGCTTCACCGCCTGGCTGGCCAATTATCCGATCCCGGTCTATGCCCTCGGGGGGCTCACCCTGGACGGCCTCGATCAGGCCCGCGCCGCGGGCGCCCACGGCGTCGCCCTGAAAAGCGCGGCCTGGAGAATCACATGAACGGCAAGGGGATCTGGACCATCCTGCCCCTGCTGATCATCATCCTGGCCGCCGGAGTGCTCTGGCGCGGCGGCGACGGGGACACGAGCGCGCGCGCGACGACGCTGACCTGCGCCGATCTCTCCAGGGGCTGCGCAACACGTCTGCCCGATCGTGAAGTCGCGGTCGGGCTCGACGGCGCGGTCAAGCCGCTCAAACCCTTCCGGATATGGGTCAAGGCGCCCGGCGCGCGGGACGTCAGGGCGCGCTTCACGATGGCGGGCATGGACATGGGATTCAACCTCTACACCCTGCGCGCCGACGACACCGGCATCTTCCGTGGACAGGTCACCCTGCCGGTGTGCGTCACCGGCCGCCGCGACTGGATCATGTCCCTGGAAGTCGACGACGACGTCTTCAACATCCCGTTCAGCAGCGAGGATTGACGCCGGCAAAAAGATCGCGAGCGTCATCGACTTGTCATAAATTGGGCGAACCGGCCGCATATAATGCCCCGAGGCCACCAAGCCGTGACTGGCGCAGCAACCGATGGAGAAGAAGTGATGCCCAACGAACACATCTATAAACAATTCGATGCAGACCTGGAGGCGCTGCGCGCGCGCGTGCTGGAAATGGGCGGCCTGGTGGAAGAACAGGTGGTCAAGGCCGTGGAGGCTCTGATTACCGGCAACACCACGATGGCGGAAGAAGTCATCGCCAATGACCACAAGGTCAACTCGCTGGAAGTGGCGAGCGACGAAGCCTGCTCCCAGATCATCGCGCTGCGTCAGCCCACCGCGGGCGACCTGCGCATGATCCTGACCATCGTCAAGACCATCACCGATCTGGAGCGCATCGGCGACGAGGCCGCCAAGATCGCCCGCTACGCGGTCAAGATCTTCGAGAGCGACCGCATCACCTCGCCGCGCTACAGCGAGATCAAGTTCATGGCCGGACTCGCCACCCGCATGTTGCGCGAGTCACTCGACGCCTTCGCCCGCCTGGATGCCTCCGGCGCCGCTGGCGTCGCGCGCCAGGACATCGAGGTGGACGAGGAATTCCACATGATCATGCGTCACCTGATCACCTACATGATGGAAGACCCGCGCACGATCTCCACCTTCATCGACCTGCTGTTCGTGGTGAAGGCCATCGAGCGCATCGGCGACCACGCCAAGAACATGTCGGAATACGTGGTGTTCATGGTCAAGGGCAAGGACGTGCGCCACACCACCATCGAGGAACTGGAGCGCGAATTGCAGTAGGGCCGATTGCATTCGAGCAACGAAAAAGCCGGCCCAGCGCCGGCTTTTTCGTTGCGCCGGCATCCCTGCCGGCGGTTATTATGATTAGCCCCACGAAGCCGGCGAGACGCCGGCGCTACAAGGGTTCAACGCCGACCGCGCGCCTCCGCCTCGACCGCCAATGTCTGTTCCTTGCCGTCCGCACCCTTCACCCGCAGGGTCAGCGGCACCTTCTGGCCGGGTTTGATCTGGCCCTTGAGGCCAATGAACATCACATGCAGGTCACCTGGTTCCAGCCGTACCGTCCTGCCCTTCGGCAATGCGATTTCCTTCATCTGGCGCATTTCCATGACGCCGTTGTCCATGCGCATGAAATGCAGTTCCACCGATTTGGAAACCGGGCTGTCACCGCCGACCAGGGTCATGTCGGCATCGGCGGTGAGGTTCATGAAACCGCCCGCGACCTGCTGGCCCGGCGCGGTGGCGCGAACCCAGGCATCCTCCACCTTCACGGTGTCGGCAATGGCGGCTGTGGCGAAGAGACCGGCGGCGACGATCATGGTTCGTAACATGACAACTCCTCGATTCAAGTGAAAACCGTCCCCCGGAGAGGCGAACGGCGCAACAGCATACTCCGGTCAGAACTGGACGTTCACCCCGGCGTAGAGCGAGCGGCCCGCGCCGGGCACGACGACCCCCCAGGGCACGGCGCCGATCGACATGGTCGTGCCCTGCCCCATGTAAGCGCCGCCCAGCGGCGACGCGTAATGACGGTCGAACAGGTTCTCGATGCCGAAGTCGATGCTGTACCGTTTGGTCTCATAGCGACCGCGCAGATGGATGAGGCCATAGCCCGAGGTCGGGATTTCGTTGCGGACCTTCGAGACATCCTTCTTGCCGGCCACGAACTGGCCTTCCAGTGTGTTGCGCCAGGCGCCGATGCGCTGGGTGAGCGCCAGTTTGGCGTTGAGCGGCATGATGTTGTAGAGGTGGTCGCCGGTTTCCAGATTCTTTCCCTTGCTGTAGTTCACGACACCGTTCGCGTTGAAGTCGCCAAGGGCGGTGGCCTGGGCGAGGCGGGCATGGCCGGAAATGTCGAGACCACGGATGCGCGCGGTCTGGTTGGCATACTTCAGTACCGTGAAGGCGTTGGTCACCGGCACGACGCTGGGGGCGTTGGCGGCGGCATCCCACTGCACGGCGTCGATGTAGTTCTTCACCCGGGTGTAATAAGGCGTGACCCTGAGCCCCCAGCGCGCCTTGTCGGCATCGTGCCAGTCGGCGCTGAGGCTGAACGTGTGGGCGACCTCCGGCTTGAGGTCGATGTCGCCGATATAACCGTTGCCGTCACCGACGAAGTTGTTCATGACCGCCGCCATCGTCCAGGTTGACCAGGTGTAGCGTTCATACAGGTTGGGCGAGCGGGTCTTTTGCGCCAGACCGATCTCATAGTCCTGCGTCAGGTCAGGCACATAGCGCCCCAGCCAGGTCAGGTCCAGGTTCTGGTCGGTCTTGTCTCGCTGCCGGCTGTTGAAGGCGGTCATGTCACGATACTGGTTGCCACCGGCCGCGACGGCCGTGTTGTAGCCACGCACATCGCCGGCATCCATTTCCACCGTCTCGTGGCGCAGGCCCAGGATATGGGTCCAGCGCTTGCCGACCTGGGCCTCCCATTCACCGAACACGGCGTAGCGGTCACGCTTGCCATCGCTGATGTTCCAGAAGGTACCGGGCGACATTCCGGCGCCGGAGGGCGGCCACCAGTCGTCCAGACGATAGGACTGGTACTCACCGCCGACCCGCAGGATGTCACTGGCGGAAATCGCCACCTCGCCATGCAGCGACATGCCCTTGTTTTCGCCCTCGGTATACATCGGCATGCCCGCCGCGCAGGTCATGCTGATCGGCGAGCAGGGAAAACCGTTGCCCAGCCCGTCGAAACCGGCCGCGCCACCCGAGCCGGTCGGAGGCGCGCCATTGCCGTACCAATAGCGTTTATCCTCGCCGAAATCCATCTCGTGTTCTGTGTGTTCGTAATGGGCGCGCGCCTTCAGCGTGCCCCACGACCGCTTGCCGGTGTAGGCCAGGCTGAACTGGTCGCTGGCGTTGTCGGTCATGTCCATGCGCTGGTTGGGATAGTTCTCATACGGGATGTGCTGGTTGCCGTATCTGAACTCGAACAGATGATCGTCGTTTCTCCAGGCCAGCTTGAGGGCCTGGTTGGTGGACTCGTAGGCGGTGGAGCCGACTTCGTCGAGCGGCAGCGTGTGCCCCACGCGGCCGGTGGAGGTGGTCGTCTTGAAGTCGCCGCCGGCCTTGTAGTTGTCGGACTTGGCGTAGGAACCGGTGTAGCTGATGCTGGCCCGCTCGTTGGCCAGCGTCGCGGCGAGGTTGGCGCCCAGGGCGTCGCCGTTGCTCCGGTAGAAGGCGCCCACCTCGCCCTTGACCAGTTTGCCTTGTCCCGCCCGTGCGAATTCCGGCGTGGCGGAATCGACGACGATGCTGCCGCCGATGCTGTCGCCGCCGGCGCTGACCGGGCTGACGCCGACGTACACCTTGGCGCTCGCCATCGCGCTGGGGTCGATGTGGGACAGCGGCGAGTTCATGTGGTTGGGACAGGCGGCGATGAGGTCCATGCCGTCGACCTTGATGCGCAGGCGGTCATCGGCGAGGCCGTGCATGGAGGGCAGGCTGGACACACCTCCGGCGCCGTAGAGGCTGACGCCGGGGATGTCGCGCAACAGGCTCGCGGCGTCGCTGGTGGAAGCGCGCATGGGCGCGAGTTCGGCCGCGCCGAGGCTGATCACGCCGGCCGCCGGCGTGATGGCTCGGGTCGCGGTGACGACGATCTCGTCCAGTGTCGCGACTTCGGCGGCGACGCCCTGCAGGGGGCAGGCGGCGAGCAAGGCGAGCAGGGGCTTCAAGCGGGGTTTCAGGCGCGACTTCATTTCCGGACTCCGTGGACTATCGAGGGCGGCATGGTAGGAAGCGCGCCCGCATCCGGGAATGCGTCAGATTGTCGCAGCCCAAGTAGAAACCCCCGCCGTGGCGGGGATTTTGCTTGGAAGCAAGCGTAGCCGGATGCAGCCCCCGCGCCGCCGGTTGGCCGGGTGCCGGAGGGAGTCGGGCGGAATCCGGGGAACCGTGCCGCTTGTGGTTGGCGCCCCCTGTAGCGCCGGCACCTTGCCGGCGCTACAGGGGGCTCAGGCGCCGCGATGCACCCAGTCCGCCCCCAGGCTGCCCCACAGGCTTGCCCGATAGCCGGCGCCGCTGACCCGGGCCAGTTCGGCCTTGGCCTGGGCGAGCAGCGCCTGGCAGGGGGCGAGCTGATCGGGGTCGCAGCGGGTGCGGGCATCGCCCTCCAGGAAGGTCATGAGGTAGGCGACCTGGCGCTCGGCCTGAGCGATGTCGCGCTGCTGCTTGATGTCCAGGCGCTCGCGGTACCAGTCGCTCGCCAGCAGCGATTCTCGGCTGAACAGGGCGCGTATCTCCGGATGGCCGAGGTCCTTCCCCTCGAACTCGCCGCTGGCCATGATGTGCAGCAGCGCCTTCAGGGGCGGGCAGGCATCCTCCACCGAGCCGTCGTCGAGATAGCCCTGGGCGACCTGGCGTTGCGAGTCGACGATGTGCCGGATGCCCTCGACATAGGCGCCGAGATCCTGGGTCTCGGGCTTCAGCATGGCCTCGTCGAACACCGCCATGGGGCTGTCGAAGATCTTGCCCAGGAAGGCGTGCGCGAAGCCGCTGGTGATGCGGTAGCCCAGACGGCTGGCGAGGACGCGCTGGCCGTCATGGTCGAAGTCTTCCAGTTTTTCCAGATAACCGCGTTCGATCAGCCAGGCCGGGTCCTGTTCGCGCGGGGTGAGACGGCTCCAGATCTCCGGAATGAGGTAGCTGACATCATGGTCCACCCGCCGCTCGCGACCGATGAAGCCGGCGGCGGAGCTGAAGCCGGGGTAGCCGCAGAGGATGAAGGAGACCAGGGCATTGTTGAGATCGGCGGTGGCGGTCAACGCGTTGAACGGCCCCTTGGTGAGCGCCCCTTCGGAGCCGGCGCCGGTGGTCGATGGCGACTTGCCGGAGAGGCTGGCGATGAAGTCCATGAACAGCTCGGGCAGTTCCTGGTAGTGAATCGGGCCGTACACGGCCAGCGGCTTGATGCCGGGCGCCGGTGGATTGTTGCGGCGCCCGGGCAACACGGCGTTGACCGGGAAATACACCGGATGCTGGACATGGATGCGCCGCTGCAGGCGGGTGCCGAGCTCCGCCAGATGGCGCTCGCGCGGGTTGGCCAGATCCGGCCGCGCCTGGAGATAGCGGACATTGGGACTGGGTTTGCCGTTGACGATGCGCGGATGCGCCGAGGACACGAACCAGCCGTCCTCGACGTCGTCGGCCGCCGCCTGGATGAACTGGCGCATCGGCTCCGTGTACTGGGTGAATTCCACCACGTCATCGACCAGGTCACGCGCGTCCTGACGGTTGAGCGGGGCGAAGTTGGAGATGAAGTTGTCCGCCTGGGTCAGGTCGAGTTCGGTCTGCGGATCCATGCCACGGTGTTTGGCCTCGTCCGGGCGCTGGAACAGACGCGCCTCGCAGTTGTCCACCAGCTTCAGCGAGGGGTGCGGCCAGGCCGGATTGAGGTGAGCGAGCTGGCTGGCCGGCAGGGTGGTGGCGACGGCGATATCGTCGGCCAGTTGCACCTTGCGGGCGCCGACGAAATTCTGCCGGAGCTTGAACACGCGCCAGGAGCCATCCGTGAGACGGCCGACGCGCAAATAGCTGGCGACCAGCTGGCGGCCCTGGAACTTCAGTTCATGCGCGGGCTGGCCGTTGACCTGATCCACCGAGAAATGCACCCGCCAGTTGTCTCCCCAGTCCTGGCGATAGAAACGCTTGATGATGAACACCAGCGAGCGGATACGCTGCGGGATCGATTCCACCCAGGCGTTGTATTCCGGGGTGTACTCCGTTTCGGAAGGCGTCAACAGGCGCACCACCGAGCCGACCGAGCGCTTGGCGCTGAGCAGGGAGCGGGTGTCGCGGCCGTCGGCGGGTTCAACCTTGAAACGGTCGGCGTAGTCGCGTTTGAAGATGGCTTCGACCTGATCCAGGTCTTCCTTGAGGTCCTTGATGAAGAAGGGGCCGGACAGAAGCGCGCCATCCAGCGATTTCGAGATCTCGGACTTGCCACCGCCGGACACGGTGCATGGCTTGTAGCAGAAGGTGCCCTCCGCCTCGCTGCCGAGCAGGCGCCAGGTGGGCGCGTGCGGATGTTTTTCCAGCTGGATCTTGTAACCGCAGGGGTACAGGTAGGTGTGGCCGGCGAGCAGCTTGATCTGACGCTTGCCGCCCTCGACGCCCCAGCTCACCTGCATGGTGTTGATGTCGAAGCGGGCGTCTTCCGGCACGAAATGGATGTTGCGGAAGCGCTTGTCGCTGGCGTGCCCCTCGGGGTGGAGCAGGACCTGGTCGCCCAGCAATGCCAGCACCTCGGTCAGGGTATGGCCCGCGTCGGGCAGGCGGCTGTCCGGCTCGTAGCTGTCACCCAGGTTGTAGGTCGGGTAGGCCAGGGCGCCGCCGGAATGCTCTTCCTCGCTGCCGCCGAACAGGTTGGCCGCGTAGCTGATCTGCGACTTGATTTCCTTCTTGCTGTAGCCGAAGTAGTTGTCGGCGATCAGGGTGACGATGACGCCGCGCATGTCGCGGCAGACCAGCTTGAACGCGGAACCGTCGTTGTACAGCTCGGCCTCGTCCTTCCAGCACATGCCGTCGCGGCGTTGACGCTCGCTGGCGAGATCCCAGCGCGGCAGGCCGACATCCTTCTTGCGCAGGCCGGTGAGGTGGGGCGCCAGGATCACGCAGCCGGTGTGACCGCTCCAGCCCGTCACATCGAGGCCGGCGTCGTTTTCCGGCAGATAGGGATCGCCGGCATTGCCGAAGATGCGTTCCACGAAATCCAGGTTGGACACCAGACCACCCGGAGCGAAGAAACGCGTTTCCATGGTTTTCGCCGGCTGCACGCCCGCCACCTCGGGCGACACCAGCGGCCGCAGCAGCAGCGACACCCAGAGATGGGCGCCGGCCGCATGGTTGGCGGTATAGGGCAGGCGCATGAGGTCATCCGGCGCCTCCAGCGCGGCGCGCATCAGCGCGGCGAAAGTGGCGACCGGCACCGCCTTCTTGTCCCAGGGAATGGGCAGCCCACCCTCCGCGATATGAAACACGCCGTCGGTGGTGCGGCGGTCCTTGCCCGGGTTGTGGAGGACGCCCTGGCGCACCCGGTA
>CAZONS010000060.1:0-14168 GCA_964581195.1 uncultured Thiobacillus sp.
ACCACGCCATCCAGGCGGGCATGGACATGGGCATCGTCAACGCCGGCCAGTTGGGCGTCTACGACGAAATCCCCGCCGAGCTGCGCGCCCTGGTGGAAGACGTGGTGCTCAACCGCCATCCCGATGCCGCCGACCGTCTGGTGACCGCGGCGGAAAGCGTCAAGGGCAAGGCGAAAGATGCCGTCGAGGATCAGGCCTGGAGGAGCGAGCCGGTGGAAGCGCGGCTCACCCACGCCCTGGTCAAGGGCATCACCACCCACATCATCGAGGACACCGAGGAAGCGCGGCTCAAGTTCGACCACCCCGTGAAGGTGATCGAAGGCCCGCTGATGGACGGCATGAACGTGGTCGGCGACCTGTTCGGCGCCGGCAAGATGTTCCTGCCGCAGGTGGTGAAATCCGCCCGCGTCATGAAGCAGGCGGTGGCGCATCTGTTGCCCTACATCGAAGCCACCAAGCAGGAGGGTGCGCGCGCCAAGGGCAAGATATTGATGGCGACGGTGAAGGGCGACGTCCACGACATCGGCAAGAACATCGTCGGCGTGGTGTTGGGCTGCAACAACTACGAAGTCATCGACCTCGGCGTCATGTGCCCGGCCGACAGGATCCTCTCCACCGCGCGGGAACGGAACGTCGACATCATCGGCCTCTCCGGCCTGATCACCCCCTCGCTGGAGGAGATGAGCCACATCGCCAAGGAAATGCAGCGTCTCGGCATGAAGCAGCCGCTGCTGATCGGCGGCGCCACCACCAGTCTGGCGCATACGGCGGTGAAGATCGAACCGCATTACGAGGGGGTGACGGTCTACGTGAAAGACGCCTCGCGCGCGGTGGGTGTGTGTTCCAACCTGCTCTCGGACGACCTCGCCGCCGACTACGTGGCGAAGATCAAGACCGAATACATCGCGGTGCGCGAACGCCACGCCGCGCAACGCGGCGAGAGCAAGCGGGTCAAGCTGGCGGAAGCGCGGGCGAACAGGTTCAGGACCAACTGGCTCCCCTCCCCCGCCGGGGAAGGGGCTGGGGCAGAGGGAGCGGCGTATGCGCCACCCAAGCCGGCATTTCTCGGCACGAAAACCTTTCTGAATTACCCGCTCGCCGAACTCGCCGAGGTCATCGACTGGACCCCCTTCTTCCAGTCCTGGGAACTGCACGGCCGCTACCCGAAGATCCTGGAAGACGAAGTGGTCGGCGAGGAAGCGCGCAAGTTGTTCGCCGACGCCCAGACCATGTTGAAACAGATGATCGCCGAGAACTGGATCGAGGCGCGCGCGGTGATCGGCCTGTTCCCCGCCAACACGGTGAACGACGACGACATCGAACTCTACGGCGAGGACGGCGGCGTGCTGATGACCTGGCACAACCTGCGCCAGCAGATGGCGAAACCCACCGGCCAGCCCAACTGGTGTCTGGCCGACTTCGTTGCCCCCAGGGAAAGCGGCGTGAAGGATTACCTGGGCGCCTTCGTGGTCACCGCCGGCATCAACGAGGAAGCGAAGACCCGCGCCTTCGAGGCGCAGCACGACGACTACAACGCCATCCTGTTCAAGTCGCTCTGCGACCGCCTCGCCGAAGCCTGCGCCGAACGCCTGCACCAGCGCGTGCGCACCGAGTTCTGGGGCTATGCGGAAAATGAAACCCTGACCGCCGCGCAACTGGCCAACGAGGACTATCGCGGCATCCGCCCCGCCCCCGGCTACCCGGCCTGCCCGGAACACTCGGAAAAGGGCGCGCTGTTCCAACTGCTCGACGCCACCGCGCGGATCGGCGTCACGCTCACTGAAAACTACGCCATGATGCCCGCGGCCTCGGTCTCCGGTTTCTACTTCAGCCACCCGGACGCGCGCTATTTCGCCGTCGCCAAGATCGCCCGCGACCAGGTCGAGGACTACGCCCAGCGCAAAGGCTGGACCCTGGCCGAAGCGGAACGCTGGCTGGCGCCGAATCTGGGGTATTCGACGTAATACCCCACGCAAACCGAATGGTGCGCCGGCTTCCCGCCGGCGTTTTTCAGAGGGCATCCGGTGTAGAGCGGGAAGTGGCTTGTTGTGAAATCGGCGTGTACTACTGTTGCTCGGCCTGAGCCGACATCCAGATTCGCAGCGAAATTCATGCTGATCGGAAGATTTTCGGAAGTGTCGGCAATGAGTGCTGTCGGCCAGGAAGAGCCGCTCGGGTTGGCCACCATGAATGACTCTTGATCGGCCATTTCTGCCGTTCGCTACTTATTGAGTGTTAGTAGCCGTGAACGTCTGTTCATGAAGGAGGTGGCGAATTCCGTACCCGACTGAAAGCGGGCCTTTTTCGGCTCTAAAGGTGCCGCCGAGCAATGCAAGTCGTTCGCAGGCGGTAAGGAAATCAGTCTATGAAGCCTCTTCGATATCGTTATCGTCGCCTGACTTGTCGTTCTCTTCGTCATAGCTCCTGTTTCGCATTTCTCTTTCTGCCTCGGCGCGGCGCTGTTCTGACGCGATCATGAGGTCGAGCTCTCCGATATGTTTTTCAGCGAACGCTTTGACCGCTGGCCGCTCGTCTGTTAGCCATTCGGTCAAGGATTCCTTCTTGGCCCGCCATGCTTGCGCAAAACCCAATTCACCTGAGACCACACCGGTGTTGTCGATGCTGGAGCGAACGCCGCCGATTTTGCGAGCGTCATCTGGAAACCTCGACACAATCGCCTTCAAGACAACGTGGGTGGAAGTTTCACCGCGATAGTTCTGGAGAATCGCCAGTGCGAAATCTGCCTCCGTATCGCCGCCGGCCTTTACCAACTCGGTGAGCGCGCTAGCGAACTCCGGGGTGCAATTGGGAAACGCGCTGCTGAGCAGGCGACCCCCTCGAAACTGAAACAGCTTCGGGTTCCGAGCGAACCAAGACATTCCCTTGTTGATGGCGAGTTGCGGGTCTTTCGAGAGCTCCTTTTCCAGGCCGTGGAGCTGGAACGGCACCGCCTCGAAGCGCTCTTCATCCTCGCCCTCCACAGCCTCCCTTTCGAGCCGATCTCCAAAAAAGTCCCAGACAGCCTCCAGCTGACGCTTGGCCAGCCGGACCAAAACGCGCTCAACCTGATAGTTCACCTTGGGGAGATAGCCCAGATTCTGAAGGACCTGCGCCATCCTCTCCGGAGTCAATTCCTCATAGAACTTCGTGGCCTTCTGCAGAAACCACGCTTCCGAGACCCAGCGCGGGTCTTTGCGGTCATTCAGGAAGGTCAGGGCGTCACATAGGAACGTGTCGGCGTTTGCGATCTTCTCCGTCCCGAAATGCTCCAAAGCGAACAGAAGACATTCGATCACCGATACTGGGTCGCCTTTAGCAATCGCGCACTTCAGCAGGCGAGCGGCGAAATCAGGCTTCTTAACACCTGAATAGCGAAGATGACGTGCTACGCCTGCGAGGTTCCTGGCAGACTCAAGCTCACTCTCCAAGGTCCGACCATAGATGTCACCTCGGTCGCTTAAAGCCAGACCATTCAGGAAGCCTGCAAGGAAATTGCGAAGGTCATCCGAGGCTCTTACCAGTAACCTATCGGCCACTTCGGGCTTACGCTCAGCCAGCTTGCTGATGAAACTACCGAAAACAGGGAAGGTGGCAAGATCGTTCGACTTGGTTTCTGCGCAACGCGCAATCAGGTCGAACCAATCGTTCTCGTTCGCAGCAGTGATCCCGTCAATGTAACGGTCAACCTCCCCGCGCCGGTATTCATCGGCGCCTTGATAGTCGAACTCCTTTTCCGTCCAGTGGGCAGGGTAAACGGATTCAAACCCCACCAAGACCTTGTATCGGACAAACCGATTGTCGGTGTTGATTGTGTCTCGGAACTTAATAATTGCCGCCATGAGCGCCGCAGCTTCGGCCTGGCAACCAAACCTATTTTCTGGGTCTTCGGTAAGACCCTCCACCCGAAAATAGTCGTAGATGAATCGATGCTCCAAGTTCTGTCGCAGCTCGTAGCTCGCAGCCTCAGCGCGTTCCGTCACGAAGTCGACTATGCGTCTGGCATCCTTGAGCGTGGTGGCTAGGAGCTCGTTGGAATATTGCGCCTGATTGGGTGTTCTTGTTGCGGCATCTAGGGCAGATAGAACTGCGCGCTTCTGCGCATCATCGGTTGATCGATCATAGGCTGCGAAAAGGGCTTTAATCGCTTTATCGCGAACCTCCCTGATCTGATCGGATGCGGGTACGGCCCCCGTACTCAAGACTACGGAGTCTGCTTTCCACTTTGTGCCGGTGATGTCTGATTGAATCGCTTCGGTCCAGATGGTAAGGGCGATGGGTCGGATACTGTCCACCTCGGCATCGCTCATTCCAGCGAGGTGATCCAACAATGTCATCTGGAGCATCGGCCCTACCTGCTTGTAGGCGTCGATGTTGTACTCGGACAGGTTTTTGACTGCGTTCACAATCTGCTGGCGAATATCATCGTTGGGTTCGTCCCGATACATGTCGATAAGCAGTTGCAGCGTTCCGATTACGTCGGCGTAGCGCAGACTCTCGACGATCTCCACGACAAGCTTCGTTACGACATCGGCCTTGAAACCCTCCATATTCCCGAAGGTGGTTTCTATCGGAACTGGCTCCGTGCCGCGTGCGGCTTTGACTGCCCTCAGGAGAGGCCCTTTCAATCCTTCGTAAGCTGCTGGCAGGTCGTCGTAATTTGGGATCGCGTAATCTTTCAGTCCTGACAGAACCTCGTAGCGCTCGTTGTTGTTCTGGGCATTGTCTAGCAGGTTGGCGATGTCCTTGTCGAAGAGTTCTTTGCCCTGGTGGATCCGTTCATACTCCTGCTGGGCCTTCTGAATCTCAAAGCCAGCCGGGATCAGGTACTTGTCCATGATCCGCTTAAATCGGTCGGCGATACCTTTCATAGCATTGCCGCCGTAACCATTGCCCAGCTTGTCTTTGTAGAGAATGTCGTGGGAGGTCTCAGACCAAGCGTGGTTCAGAATGGTCTGGACCTGAATTTCGCAGCGCAAGCCGGCGAACCTCGCATATTCGGGAAGATGTATACGGTTCTCGCGAAGCCGGACCGTATAGTGAAATGCGCGATATTGCGCACCTTCGTTTTCCAGAGTGGGATGGTGAATTCTGGTCGAGGCCTCTTCAATCTCGAAATGTTCGCGAATCAGTGACGATGCCAGGAAGCGGTCAACGTCATTGTTGGTGTAGAAGATGAGCCGGGCACCGGCGAGATCGCGCCGGTCAAGCTCCAGCGTCTGCGTGTTCAGTATGCCCGCCTCCACTAGACGACGCCGCAGGCTCGCGATCCCTTTGGCTCGGCACTGAATTGACTGAGGCTGGGGCAGATTTTTGTCAGCTAGAAACGCCTTCTTCAAAATGAAACGGATTGTTTCAGCGAAGGCTTCGTAGGCCGAAATGTACTTATTCTCGTAGTCGTCAATGTTCATAGCACTCAGGGCTCCCTTCTATGTTGATGCAGCACCTAGATGTAACTTCATAGCGGACATTAGCTCATACAGAAGGACGCCTCCCAACAGTCCGGTTTGGCCGATCAAGAGACGCCCACGCCACCAGCTTGTCCGTCTGAAACGGGTCGTATGCCGAAATTCGCAGCCGGTGAAAGCGGTCATTCCCTAACGACGGCTTTCTGGAATCAGCGAATGGCGGCAGTGGTGGAGCAGCCGAAGTTCGCGGGAAACTGGCGGCTGGCGGATCAACACCGGTAGCCGATTGCCCTGAGGCGGAAAGATTGGGGCTTCATCAGGTTTGGAGCACCCACCCCGGCCCGCGCTGCCGCCAAGTCAGGGCGACGGAGCCGCTTCCTTCACCTGCCGTTTCATCTTGGTGATGACCGGATCGCTCCAGCCGCCGGTGACCCGGTAGTCGAAGTAGAGGGCCTGGCCGATGGGGTTTTTCAGGACCTTGCCGGCGATCAGGGCGCCGATGCCCACCACCGGACCGCCGACGATGGCGCTGGCCACGGCCACGGTGTCGTCCAGACGCGGCTGGATGTTCACCCGCAGGTTCTGTGTTTCCCCCACCAGATCGAAGACGCCGCTCATGCTCACTTTCGCGGCGGGGCCGTTCATCCTCAGGTCCCGGGTATAGGCGGCGCCGCGATCGAAGTGAACGTTGCCGCTGATCTCGTCGAAGGCGAAGCCGTCCGAGAAAACGTCGCGGAAATCCAGGGTGATGCGTCGCGGCAGCGCCTGCAGGCTGAGGATGCCGAGCAATTTGGCGACGCCCGGTTCCACCTTGAGGAACTGGCCCTGCTTCACCGCGACGACGAAGTCGCCATTCAGTTTCGCCAAGGCGAAATCCTCGATGCCGCCGGTCCAGTTCAGGTCGCCCTCGACACGCGCGTCACCTCCGCGCACGCCGCCGGGATAGCCCAGGTGGCCAAGCAGCTTGCCCAGGTCGGTGGTCTCCATTTTCAGGTCGAGGCGAGTGGGCCGGCGCGGATGCCTGGACACCTGGCCCTTGCCTTCGAGGCGCCCTTGCGGCATCGCCAGCGAGACGTGATCCAGGGTGTAGCCGGTCCTGTCCGGTGACATGCGCAGATGCAGCTCGCCCAGGTTCAGGCCTTTCCAACTGAAGGCGCGGGCGTTGACTTCGATCTCCGCCAGCGACAGTTCACCGTTGCCGGCGATGTCGCCGGGCAGGGCATCGCTGGCGGCCTCGGGGAGTGTCAGGCGCTTGAAGTTGGCGATCACGCGGCTGCCACGGGGGCCGGGCAGGGTCAGCAACTCGCCACCCAGTTCCCGCCCGGCCAGCGCCACTGTCCAGCCGCTGCCCGCCGGTTGCGCGTGAACGTGGGTGTCGTGGAGGACGCGACCGGCCACCTTGAGCTCGTTCAGGGTCAGGTTGATGTCGCGCAACGGCATCTCGCTCGACCCGCCCTGGCCGAAGTCGATGCCGCGCCAGGCATCCAGATCGAGATAGCGCAGGGCGCCGCTGATGCTGATGCCGGGGCTCTTCGGCGCCGGCGCCTCGCCCTGTGACAGGCGCAGGGTGATCCGTGGCGGACCATCGAGCGGCAGGTCCGCGCGCAGGGAGGCCAGGTTGCCGTAGCTGGCCTTGATCGTGCTGTCGAGGAGTCCGTCGGGTTGCCGGTTGATCGTGAGCGGGACGGCCTGCGCCGCGTTCTTGCGCAGGGGAGACGGCAGCGCGATGGCCAGTCCGACCAGATCCGAGCTGACCTGGACCTCGTGTTGCTGTCGGCCCATGCGCACGTCGGCGCGCCAATCGGTGGCGCCACTGATCCGCCGCGCCAGGGCTCCCGGCAGGTGTGGCTTGAGCATGTCCGCGGTGACGCCGCCCCGCAGGCGCGCATGCACCTGGCCGCCGCTCTGGCTGTCGAAGTCGAGGGTGGCGGGTAGGCCCAGCACCCGGGTCTGGAGATTGCGCGCCTGGGTCGAGGAGTCGGTGAAGCTGAATCGGCCGGATACCTGTTCCAGATCGGGAAGCGTGTCACCCAGGTCGATCCGGTTCCCCTCCAGGCTGAACACGCCCCCCAGACTGGTTTGGTTGAGGCGGCGCAGCGGCAGGCGGAGGTTGAGCGCCAGCTCGCCCTGGCCACTGGCCCGCATCTTCGCGGTGAAGCCGCCGGTGTGCGCGTTGACCGGCGATTGCCGGATGAAATCGAGGAAGGTCTGGGTGGCGCCGCTGGCGCGGCCATCGATCAGCAGGGTTTCCTCGATGCCGGAGTGGAGGTCGTCGATATGGGCGCGCACCGGGCCCAGGCGCGCGTCGAGCAGGCGGCCGCTGTCGGCGGTCAGGGTCATCGCCTTGTCGTGGAATACCAGCATGCCGTTGACGCCGCTGATGCGCGGCCAGCCTTCCGCGTAGTCGAGCAGGCCGTTGACCATCTTCACCGACACCTTGAACTCGCCACCGCCCCGGTCGAAGGGGAAATGCGCGAGGTCGCCCTTGAGCACCAGGCGGGTATCGTCGGAATGGCCGCCGATGACCGAGTGTTTCACCCATTCGTACGCATCATTGCCGACCGCGTGCGGCAGGTAGCGGTAGACCGCCCGCGCCTCGCCGTGACTGAGATGGGCGCGCAGATCCAGCCGTGGCGTGGCGCCGGCCGGCAGTTCGATGCGGCCCTCGGCCTCGCCCGCCAGGTCGTTGTTGTCGAAACGGGCCTTTGCGATCTCAAGACGCGTGCCCTTTTCGCCGATGTTCCAGGTGGCCATGGCTTCGAGATGGTTGAACACCAGCGGGTGCCGGAACACCCGGTCCATGTTCAGCATCATGTCGCGCCCGTTCAGTTCCGCCGAGCCGGAGGTCTGGTTCGCCTCGATCCGGGCCGACAACCCGGAAAACCCGGGCAGGTTCGCATAGGCATTGCAGCCCATGTCGCGGACATGCAACTTGAAGCCATAGTCACGCGCCCCTCCCCAGTGGCCAGAGGCCGACTCGACCAGACCGCGCGGATTCAGCGCCGCGATCAGGTCGTGGCCGCGACGCGGCAACGGCAAGGCGCCGGTCAACGCGGTCAGGGCTTCCAGGCGCAGATTGCTGGCATCAGCCGACACCGCGCTGAAACCGCCACGTCCGTCCGGGATCAGCTTGACCCTGACCGAAGCCGGCTCCGAGGGCGTTTCTCCGGCCACCGCGAAGCGCAGTTGTTCCACGAACAAGGTCTGCGAACGGGGCTGGCCCTTGTCGTCGACTTCGCGTGCCCAGCCGACCCGCCCGGCCAGCGACTGGAAGGCCAGGTCGGGCAGGGGTTCGACATCCGAGACATTGATGACGACGCCGCGCAAGCGGGTGTCGCCGGTCAGGGCGCGAATCTGACCCTGTTCGAGATCCAGCCAGAAACGCAGGGCGCCGCTGCCCTGGCGCACCGCCGACTGCGCCCACGGCACCCAGCGTCCCCAGGTGTCGAAGCGGGCGCCGTCGACCCGCGCGTAGAGCTGTCCGGACCAGGTGTCGAAGCGGCGGATCGAATCGCCCTTCAGGTCGCCGCGCAACTCCAGGCGGCCGGCGGCCGCGGAGGGAAGGGCGACGCCGCCGAAGCGATGGCGGCCAAAGCGGTTGCGGACATAGAGGCGAACCTGGTCGAGTCGCAGCTCCGGCGCCGCCAGCATCTCATCCCGCCAGGAAATCGTGGCGCCATGGACGATGATGCGCTGCTGCCGGAGCAGCCAGTCCGGGAAGGGGCTGGGCGAGCCCGCCGCGTTGATCGCGATGCCGGCGAGATGGATGACGCCCGCCGGGTCACGCCGGATGGACAGGTGCGGTCGGTCCAGGGTCAGGCTGGCCAGATGCGGTTCCAGCAGCGCCAGCGAGAGCCAGGAGAGCACGGCTTCCACGCTCGGCAGTTCGAGCGGCGCGCCGCTGTCCGCCGCGACGCGCAGTTCGCGCAGGGTCAGCCGCGGGTTGACGCCTTCCCAGCCGGCCTCCAGCCGCCCCACCGTCACCGGCTTGCCCAGCGCGCGGCTGGCCGCGGCTTCGATGTCCGGCTTGAAGCGATCGAGGTTGGGCATGACCCAGAACTTGAACCCCAGCGCCGCCGCGCAGACGACGATCACCGCCCCGGCGATGAGGTAAACCCCGTAGTGGTAGATGGGGTGCAGGAGGGCTTTCAGGCGGGGCGGCATACGGCACGCAAGTTACAGGGTTCAAGGTTCAAGGCGCAAGGAAGACGCCGCGCGCCATGCCCCTTGAACCTGCTTCAAGGCGCGTGCTTCGCCATCTCGGCCGCGATGTCCGTCTCGCTCACGCCGTCGTATTCCTCGCGGCTGAACAGGGTGATGGCGCCGGCCAGGTCGCTCCAGCCGAAGCCGGCGTTCCAGGCCGCCAGGGCGTGGCTGCCCTGCGCCGCCCGTGGCAGCACGTGGAGGCCACCGTCGCCATAGACCAGGTTGTAGGGCGTGTCCTGGCTGTGCAGCTCGTCGAGATAGAACCAGGCCGCTTCCGCGTCGTCGAAGTATTCACAGGGCAGCGGATAGGCGCGGGCGCCGCCGTTGTGGGCGAATTCGGCGGCCTGTACGGCGAGTGGCGTATCTCGCGTAAAACTCTGGAAATGCAGGTGGTTCACCGAGGCCAGCGCCCCGTAACTGTTGTAGGCCAGGCAGAAGCCCGGAATCGCGGCGGCCGCCCGTTGGCATACATCCCAGGCCCAGCCATGCAGTTCCGGCGTCAGGAATTGCGGCAACTCGCGCGCCGGCTCAGGCACCAGCAGGCCATGCAGGCGGGCGAAGGGGAACTTGTTGTAGAGCAGACGCGCCGGCTTGCCCAGGAGGTCGCCTTCCCAGAACACCTCGCGGGCCAGGAAGGGTTTGTTGAAATGGAAGCCGGCGGCATCGAAGGGGCGCGACAAGCCCTCGACGCGGACATTGCTCATGCGCGGCGGCCGCAGCGCGCGGATCGGGTTGAACGCCAGTTCCCAGGGGCCGGCGCTGCGCCGCTCCGTGGTCTGGAGATGCTCGAAGCCGATCGCCAGCAGCTTGAGGAAGACCATGACGTCGTCTTCCGGCTCGGTCAGGCGGGCGCCCCGGCGCAGCGTGTCGCCGAGGCTGTCGGCCAGTTCCGCGTGCCGCGCCGCCAATGGCGCCGCCAGCCGCCGCCAGAGGTCGGCGTCGTAGGCGGCGTTGGCCAGCACCAGGATGTAGACGCCAAGGCCGCGATGTCGCGCCAGCATGTCGGCGAGGCCGTCGGCAAAAGCCAGTTCGAGGGCGGCGGGCGAGGTCAGGGGGGCGGGGAACTCGGTCATGTTGGAACGATTGGGGGAAAAGATCACGAAGGGTAGAGGGTCCGCGACTTGGAATGTAGCGGCGAGCGAATGAATTTTATGATTTTTGCCGGAAGCCATGATCACCACGCGATTCGCTTTTTCGGCCAAACTCCTTCGTGTCTCACTGGAAGCGAACCAGACAATGGCGATAAGCCTCAAGGACAAACCACAATTTCCGGAAACCCTGGAACGCCGACCCGAGGCGCGCGCGTTCAAGGTGGAAGATTTGCTCGCGGAGTTGAGGCGAGGGCGGATGCGCATCCCTTCCTTTCAACGCGGCATCAAGTGGAAGCGTGAAGACGCCGCCAAGTTGTTCGATAGCCTGTATCGCGGCTTTCCAATAGGCACCCTCCTGTTCTGGGAAACCAGCGCGGAGGCGGGTGAGGTCGTATTCGGCACCGTTCGCATTGGCGCGGACGCGAGAAGCGACGCGCTCTGGGTGGTGGACGGCCAACAACGCCTGGTTTCCCTGGCCCGGGTATTGCTGGCGCCACATCCGGATCAGGATGCGTTCGCGCTGTATTTCGATCTGGACGAGAACCGTTTCCTGCCACCACCGCCTTCTAGGGACGAAGATCCTTCACGCTGGCTGCCAATGACCGAAGTGCTGGAATCTGAAAAACTGATGCAATGGGTTTTTGCTCACACAGCGGATGACCAGAGGCGTCGTGAACGCGCATTCTCCTTGGGTAAGCGCATCCGGGAATATGACATCCCCGCCTATCTGGTGCGCACCGACCGGGAGGAAACACTGCGCGAGGTATTCAGGCGGATCAATTCCACCGGCAAGACGTTGCAGCAATCCGAGGTGTTCGATGCCTTGCACGGCGCGCGTACACCCAGCCGTCCGGCGACCATCCCGCAAATAGCGGCCGAATTGGAAGAACTCGATTTCGGTCGGGTGGACGACAAATTGTTGTATCGCTTGTTGCGCGTCTTGCGGGGCGCGGATGTGATCGAAGGGAGGGATGAAGGGCCATTGCGCTTGTCGGAAGCGGAGGCGGAACAGGCCTATCGGCAGACCACGGAAACCGCGAAGCGGGTCATCCAGTTTCTGATGAAGGAGGTGGGTATTCCACGCTATGACCTGCTGCCCTACAAACAGCCCTTTGTATTGTTGGGCAAGTTCTTCGACTACTACCCCAGCCCCCGGGCCCGTTCACGCGACCTGCTGGCGCGCTGGGTCTGGCGCGGCGCGCTGAACGGCGCGCATCGCGGCGATACCGTATCCACCCGCGCCAACCTGGAACGAATCGTCGCGGGGGGCGAGGAAGCCTCGGTCCAGCGTCTTCTGGAAATGGTGGAACATCGCCCTGAAATCCTGCCGGCGGTGGACAGCCCCTTCAACTTTCGATTTGCCGCCAGCAAGTTGCAGGCCTTGGCGCTGCTTGATCTTGGCCCACGAGATTTGAGTACTGGCGAGCGGCTTTATCTCGGAAATCTTGTTGGCCTCGCCTCTGATGATGAAACTCGATTGCCCCTACCCGCCCTGTTCAGCGGTGGCAATGGTGGGTTGGAGCAATCCGTTGCCAATCGCTTGGTCCACCCCCGGCGGGCAAGGCTTCGGAGCTTGCTGGCCGGAGTGAGCGATCCCGCCATCCTGGCTTCCCACGGCATTCCCGAGACCGCGCGGGCAGCCTTGCGCGGCGACGATCACGTCAGCTTCCTGGCCTTGCGCGCCGACTACCTGCGCGACCACTTCCAGCGGTTTTTCGCCCGCCATGCTCGCTGGGACGAGAGCGACCGGCCTTCCATCGATGCCTTGCTGGACTTGGAGGAAGACTGAATGGCAACCACTTTGCGCGTCCTGCTGCATGAGACCCCAGTGGGTTTGCTGAGTCTGGACCGGCGCGAGGGCAGCAATTTCCGACTGCTGGAATCCTACAAACAGGCCTATCCGCGCCCGGTGCTGGGGCAACGTTTCCTGGACGACATCGATCAGGTCCTGCACACGCGCGCCCGTGTACCACCCTGGTTCTCCAATCTGTTGCCGGAAGGTCCGCTGCGGGAACTGGTGGCAAAACAAGCGGGCGTGCATGCCTCACGGGAATTCTTTCTACTGCGTCATCTGGGTGAGGATTTGCCTGGCGCGGTGCGTATCGTCACGGACGCGGCGTCGGGCGGCCCCGAGGAAACGGACCCATTGGACGGAGAACCGGCGGGTAAGGAGGCAGCGGATGCCTGGCATTTCTCCCTGGCCGGGGTGCAGCTCAAGTTTTCCGCCCGCCAAAGCGAACGCGGGCTCTCCGTACCGGCCAGTGGGCGCGGCGGCGATTGGGTCGTCAAACTACCCGATGCGCGTTATCCCAAGGTTCCGGAAAACGAATACGCCACGATGTCGTGGGCGCGAAAGAGTGGAATTCGGGTGCCGGAAATCGAATTGGTCGATATCGCATCCATTACGGGATTGCCGGCGGCCTATGGCCAATTTTCCGAACAGAACGCGCTGGCTATCCGCCGATTCGACCGTCCAGAGTTGGGATCGCGGGTACATATGGAGGATTTCGCGCAAATTCTCGGCCTCTATCCGGAAGAGAAGTACGACAAATACAACTACGAAACGCTGGCCCGAGTGATCCAGGCACTGACTGGCGAACAGGGTTTGGATGAATTTATCCGTCGCCTGGTATTCGTCATCATCTCCGGCAACGGCGACGCCCATCACAAGAACTGGAGCCTGATCTATCCGGATGGCGCGCGCGCGGAGTTATCGCCCGCCTACGATCTGGTTTCCACCATCCAGTATCAGGCGGAAGACAAACTGGCCTTGAACTTCGGTGGCTCAAAGCACTGGGAAGACATGGGCATGGCTTCCTTCCGCCGCCTGGCAAAAAAAATCGGCGAAGAAGATGCGCGGATGATCGATCGCGTCAGGTCGTCCGTGGATGCCGTCCTGGGCGCCTGGCGGGAAGCTGGGAGCGATTTCGGATTTGACGCTCGGGCGCGTGAACGTTTGGGCGCACACTTTTCCCACATCCCTTTGCTTCGAGGCCTCTGAGGCTTTGACGAAAAAAGAGCGGCCGCGGCCGCTCTTTTGCTTCGGCGGTTGACGCTTACTTCACGACTTCCTTGAGCTGGTCGAGGATGGCCGGATTTTCCAGGGTGGAGACATCGGACGTGATTTCCTCGCCCTTGGCCAGGGTGCGCAGCAGGCGGCGCATGATCTTGCCGGAACGGGTTTTCGGCAGGTTGTCGCCGAAGCGGATCTCGTCCGGCTTGGCGATCGGGCCGATCTCATGGGCGACGTGGGCGCGCAGGTCGGCCACGATCTGCTTGGCTTCGTCGCCGACCGGCCGGGCGCGCTTCAGCACCACGTAGGCGACGATGGCTTCGCCCTTGACGTCGTGCGGCTTGCCGACCACGGCGGCTTCCGCCACCAGTGGGTGGCTGACCAGGGCGGATTCGATTTCCATCGTGCCCATGCGGTGGCCGGAGACGTTCAGCACGTCGTCGATGCGGCCCA